>REBV01000123.1 GCA_007692545.1 Puniceicoccaceae bacterium | reverse complement strand
ATTGGGGCGGGTTGGCAGTTATCCAGGGACTGCGGCAGAAAATCTTCGGCTGAGGTAGAGAAAACCTTCGCTTGCGCAAAGGTTATTTTGGTCGGGGCGGAGGGATTGCTGCGCCATCTTCGTTCGCTGCGCTCTCTACGTCGAACCCCGAGGTCCCGCATGCGCGCGATCGCCGCTGCGCGGCTCGGTTCAAATCCCTCCACCCCGACCTATACAAAAAAACCTCCGCTTGCGCGGAGGTTATTTTGGTCGGGGCGGAGGGATTGCTGCGCCATCTTCGTTCGCTGCGCTCTCTACGTCGAACCCCGAGGTCCCGCATGCGCGCGATCGCCGCTGCGCGGCTCGGTTCAAATCCCTCCACCCCGACCTATACAAAAAAACCTCCGCTTGCGCGGAGGTTATTTTGGTCGGGGCGGAGGGATTCGAACCCCCGACCCTCTGCTCCCAAAGCAGATGCGCTAGCCAGGCTGCGCTACGCCCCGATACCAAAAGAAATGCGGAGAACAACAGATTTTGCGATGCTGTCAACTTACATTTTCCGCGTATTTAGTGGCATTTACAATCTGAAACACGCTCTATGCAGTGGCCCATTTGAGGTATTTTTGACTGACGTGCTCAGGACGAAGAACAATCCACTCGGGCACGTCGTAATCGTGGTGAGCGATCAAATAGGCTTCGACCTTTTCGGCGTTTCGAGCGGCAAATTTTATAATCAGCCTGAGCTCGTATTCGTCGTGAATCACTCCTGCATAGGCGTAAATCGAGCGCACCTCTTTGTCGATCATGACGCAGGCGGCGAGTCCGCGCTCAACCAGACCCATCGCTAGTGATTCGGCGACTCCTTCACTATCACAGGTGGTTAAACCAATCCGCAGTTCATCACTCATTCGCTAACGATGGTCCCAGGGCAGGCGCAGGTCAATCAGTTCGTGATCCCACACTTCGAAGACTTCAAAAATTTTACCGGGGTTCAGGATACCTAATGGGTCGAGGGCTTTTTTGACGGCGCACATGGCCGCAATCTCCGCCGGACTGTGCTGAAGCGACATGAAGGGAGCTTTGGCCAGACCGATACCATGCTCACCGGTGATCACCCCACCGAGCTCGACGACTTTTTTCATTAGTTTGTGAATACCGACCTTGGCCTTTTCGGCGTCGGCCTGGCTGGCGCGGTTGTACATAATGTGAACGTGCAGATTGCCGTCTCCTGCGTGTCCGAATGTGGGCGTGGCCAGACCGATCTCTTTCTTGAGCACGAGGGTATAGCGAATGAGTTCTGCCTGCTTTTCGATCGGCACAACAACGTCCTCGTTCAGCTTGGTGTCGGCGAGGGAAAACATGGACTGGGAGCAAGTTCGCCGGACCTGCCAGAGTTTCTCTGCCTGGGCTTCGGTGCGGGCCTCACGCTGGGCGACTGCGCGACCTTCCATAATTGTATGGAGGCCTTTGCGCTGCTGGCGAACTTCAGCCGGACGACCGTCCAATTCAATCAGCAGGATTGCACTTCGGGGCTGGCCCGCAAAAACCGGCTTCCCGGTGTATTGCTCCGCACAGGCAACCGACTGACGATCAAGAAACTCTAGGATCGAGGGGTTGAGGCCTGCCTGGAAGAGCGCCACGACCGCCTTGAGCGCAGCCGCTTCGCTCTTAAAGGCAAACATTCCGGTCCAGCGCTTTTCGGGCTTGGGGATTAACTTCAAGTCGGCCGAAGTAATGACGCCCAGCGTGCCCTCTGAGCCGATCAAAAGGTCGCGCAGATTCAGGCCGGAGGCGTATTTCTTGAGGGGTAAGCCGAGCGTAAATGGGTTGCCATCGGCGAAGAATCCCTTAAGGCCGAGCACGTAGTCGCGGGTCACGCCGTATTTCACGCAGCGCATGCCCCCGGCATTACAGGCGATGTTTCCACCGATGGTGGCGTATTTTTTTGAGGACGGGTCGGGCGGGTAGAAGAGGCCTTGGGCCTCCACTTGGGCTTGTAGGTCGGCCGTGACCACTCCGGCTCCGACGGTAGCCATGCGGGCCACGCGATCAATTTTGATTTGATTCAGAGCGGTCAGGTCGAGGACCCAACCGCCTCGAATGGGGACAGCCGAGCCAGTCGCCGAACTCCCCGCCCCGCGCGAGGTGAGTGGAATGCGGTAGCGGGTAGCCAATCGTAAAACAGTGCCCACGTCGTCCGGGTTTTGCACACGGATGACGGCATTCGGCATGACAGAGAGCCGCAAATTGTCCAAAGAAGCACGAAATCGGCTGTCTTTGTCCGTTAATAGTCGACCCGGCAGTTGACGCTTGAGTGCCCGATTGGCGGCAGCCTGGTCTTGGGGGGTTGGAATTGGCTGGTGGTTCTTCATGACCGCAGGACATTATTGGAAAGCCCCTCAAAAAGAAATCAAGAAAGGCAGGCTATTTGAAAATCGCAATCTTCCCCGGCGGCTTTCGTTTGTAATTGCATTGAGCGCCCCGGCGGGCATTTTCCCCCCCATTATGCTGCAAGCTGGAATCGTAGGTCTCCCCAATGTGGGCAAAAGTACACTCTTCAACGCCCTTACGCGCACGCGCAAGGCGGAGTCGGCAAACTATCCGTTTTGCACGATCGACCCAAATGTGGGCGTGGTGCAGGTGCCGGATGCCCGACTCGAGCCGCTGCGTGAGATCGCCAAAACGAACAAGGTGATCCCCGCTGCGATTGAGTTTGTCGACATCGCGGGACTCGTGGCCGGTGCCAGCAAAGGCGAGGGGTTGGGCAATAAGTTCCTGGCCAACATCCGCGAGGTGGATGCCATCGTGCACGTGGTGCGCTGCTTCGACGATGACGACATCATCCACAACATGGGCTCGATCGACCCGATCCGCGACATCGAGGTGATCAATACCGAACTCATCCTCTCCGACATCAGCTCGCTGGAGAGCCAAAAGGAAAAGTTGGTGAAAAAAGCCCGTGGGGGCGACAAAGAGGCCGCCGAGAATCTGGCTCTGATCGAGCGCCTACAGCCACATCTCGACGACAACAAGCCGGCCATCACCCTGCCTATGACAGACGACGAACTCGTCGTATTGAAACGGCTCTGCCTCCTTTCGGCCAAGCGGGTGCTGTACGCCTGCAATGTGGCGGAAAGCGATCTGGCCGATACCTCGGGCAACACCTACGTGGCGCAGGTCGAAAAATTCGCCCGCGAGCACCATGGCGCAGGCACCTGCATTATATCGGCTGCGGTGGAGGCGGAGCTGATTGACTTCGACGCCAGTGAATCGGCGGAATACCTCGAGTCTCTTGGCGTCAAGGATTCCGGGGTATCCCTGCTTATTCAGGCGACCTATGATTTACTCGGACTGGCCTCCTACTTCACTGCCGGAGTCCAGGAAGTGCGGGCCTGGACCTTTAAGCAGGGTATGAAAGCGCCGCAGTGTGCAGGTGTCATTCACACCGACTTTGAGCACGGCTTCATCAAAGCGGAAGTCGTCGCCTACGACGACCTGATCACAGCAGGCAGTGTAGCCAAAGCACGCGACGCAGGCAAATACCGACTGGAGGGCAAGGAATACGAATTCAAAGACGGCGACGTGGCTCTTTTCCGTTTCAACAATTAATCGCACCTATAAGTTCCGGGAATATGGAACCGCCTTCTGTTGACCTTTTCTGACAGGGCGACCTAACTCGTTGATCCAAAATGAAATTTTCAACCAAAAGCACCCTCCTTGCGATGACTGCCGCCTTTTTGTTGGCCGGCTGTGAGCAAGCGGAGCCGCGTAGTTACCTGATTCCCAAAGAATCGCGTGAAGCGCCAATCCCAGAGTCGACCGCAGATGCGGACAAGCAGATTTCAGGCTTCACACCGGTGCAGGACAGAATCGGCACCCCGATAGACAGCCCGGCCCCCTCTGGGGGAAACACGCAAATGCAGGTTCTTCCGGGCATGGCCGAGGCCGCCCAGCAAGCTGGAGACGTTCGCTACACCGTGCCCGAGGGCTGGGAGGACTTTCCAGCGACGGGTATCCGTAAGGCGAACCTGCGCGTGACGGACGAGTTCGGGGTGGCGGAGCTGACTGTCCTGGTATTTCCCGGCGACGTCGGGGGCGATCTGGCCAACATCAACCGTTGGCGGGAGCAAATTGGCCTGGGGCCGATTACAGCAGAGGCACTTTCGTCTGTGTCCGAGCCTTACTCGATCTCTCAGCACGGCGGGCTCTATGTTCGGCTGGAGGGGTCCATGCAGAGTATTTTAGGCGGCCTGTTACCATTCCACGGGAGCACTTGGTTTTTTAAGTTACAAGGCAGCAGCCAAACCGTCCTCGATAACGAAGCCGCCATGAAGGCTTTCCTCGATTCTGTTCAAATTGAGGACCCTCACCACTAAGTGATGCAGCCGGTATTCCAATTTTTCAGCTCTTTGAAGCTGACCGTCGTTTTGCTATCACTTTCGATCTTGCTGGTTTTTTTCGGCACGCTGGATCAGGTGCACTACGGGATCTGGCTGACGCAAAAGCTCTATTTTCAAAGTTTCTTCGTCGTCTGGTCCTACCCGGAGCAATGGATGTGGTATGATCAGCTCTTTTGGCTCCACATCCCGATGCCAGGCGGCTACTTGCTGGGAGGGCTCCTGTTTTTCAACCTGATCGCCGCGCACGTCGTTCGTTTCAAGTTAAGCTGGAAAAAAAGCGGCATTGTTCTGATTCACTCCGGTTTAATGCTGTTGTTAGTCAGCGAGCTATTGACAAATATTCTGGCCGAGGAAAGTCAGATGCCCGTTGATGAAGGTGGGCGCGCCAACTATTCGACTGCTTTCCGTGACAATGAGCTGGTCTTCATCGATCGCAGCCATCCGGAGCATGACCGCGTGCACAGTATCCCTACCTCGCTGCTTAGGCCTGGCAGAACAATCGAAGTCCCGGACGCGCCGTTGACGGTGCGCACGCTCAGCTACTACCCGAATGCAGAAGTGGGCCGGTCTACGGCAGGCACCTCCGCACGCACTCCGGCAACCGAAGGCCTGGCTACGCGCATGGGAATCGTGGTCAGCCCGATACCCGAGTCCTTTGCCGAGGACTACATCAATACAGCGACTGCCTATGTTGAGGTATCAGGCCCGGAGGGTCCTCTCGGCGTATGGCTCGTCTCCAATGTGCTGGACGAGCGCTTCCCACCGCAAATGGTCTCCTTCGAGGACCAGTCGTGGGAGGTGGCACTCAGGTTCACACGCGTATACCACCCTTTCGAGATCGAGCTGATTAAGTTCTCACACGACAGATATCCGGGGACCGACATACCGCACAACTTTTCCAGCGAGATTATGGTGCGCCACCAGGACAGCACGAAGAACCAAAGAGCGCTCATCTACATGAATCACCCGCTTCGCTACGAAGGCTACACCTTCTACCAAGCCTCCTTCGCCAACCAGGACACGACCTCCATTTTCCAAGTAGTGCGCAATCCCGGTTGGCTACTTCCATACATCAGCGTCCTGCTGATGGGCCTCGGGATGACGGTGCAGTTCGGGATGCACTTTATTAAATTCTTAAAAAAACGCGGTTAGCCCTGTGGTTCTTTCCATTAACAGATTTGACTACAAAAAGCGCCAAGCAACGACTGACGCAGTTGCATAGCCCTGATCTTTTCAAACAACTCTACCAGTGAAACAATTCATCTACAGTATCATCATCGTTCTGGTTGCCTACATCTTCTGGGACGGGCTGAGTTCGGCCAAAATAGATTCTGAGTTTGATGTGGCCAGTTTTGCTGAGTTACCCGTCCAGGTAGGTGGCCGCATAAAGCCACTCGACTCCGTCGCGCGCAACACACTCCTGATTCTCTCGAACCGCCAGACAGTCGTCACCCCAGAGGGAAAGACAATCACCCCGATCAAGTGGTTCATGGAGCTGAACATGCGCCCGGAAATCGCGGATACCTATCGGGTATTCAAGCTCGAATTTCCCGACGAACTGGGTCTTGCCGGCCTGGCTGAGCGCGGTCAGCGCTACTACTCCTTCAACGACCTGCGGCCTCATTTCGAAGAGATCCGCTCACGTTTTGCCGAGATCAATCCGGAGCCTCAGCAACGCTCGCCCTACGAGCGGCAAATCGCCGAGCTCAACCACGGACTCATGCTTTACCACCGTACGATGCACTCCCTGCATCCAGTCGGTGGCCCTGATCGCCTAGACCGACTAGTCGATGAATACCGAAGCTACCTCTCAACTATCGGGCCGGGGATGGAAGCGCTGCAGCAGCAACAAGCCGGCGAGGAGTTCGACGCGACTATGCTCAATCGCTTCATGGCCTTTGGGGACGACTACTTAAAATTGTCGCAAATCGCGATGTTGAAGGTGATCCCTCCCCCACCTCCGGTTGATTCGATGATGGAGTGGAAAAACGTAGGGTTCGAACTACTCGACGTAATGAAGGGCTACCCGTTGAGCCCGTATGTGACGAGCTATGCCACACTGACGATGGCCTACCGCTCTGGTGATGCGGAGACTTTCAACCGTGAGGTCTCGACACTCGGACAGCGCTTCGTCGGCGACTTCCCAAACGAGATCAACCGAGTGCACTTTGAGTATATTTTCAATAGTCTGCAGCCGTTCTACATCTCGATGCAGCTCTACGTGCTGATCTTCCTGATCGCCTGTTTGTCCTGGTTGCGTTGGCCCAGGGAACTCAGCCGCGCGGCCTTTTGGCTACTCATTTTGGCCTTTGCGATTCATACATTCGGACTGCTTTCACGTATGTATATTCAGGGGCGCCCTCCCATTACCAACCTCTACTCTTCGGCCGTTTTCGTCGGTTGGGGCTCTGTCTTGCTGGGGATCTTTATCGAAAAATTTAACAAGAACGGAATCGGTGCGGCCATGGCCTCACTCATTGGTTTCAGCACACTCATCGTAGCGCACCACCTGGCCATGAGCGGCGACACGCTGGAAATGATGCGAGCCGTGCTGGACTCCAACTTCTGGCTGGCCACCCACGTGATCGTCATCACCTTCGGCTATTCGGCCATGTTTCTGGCGGGTGCACTCGCCATTGTTTTCATTGTGCTGGGCGTTTTTAACAAGCGATTTAACAAAGAGAACGCCCGCTCCCTCAGCAGTATGATTTACGGGGTGATGGCATTTGGGGTGCTCTTCAGCTTGGTCGGCACCATCCTCGGCGGCATTTGGGCCGACCAAAGCTGGGGGCGCTTCTGGGGCTGGGACCCCAAGGAAAACGGCGCACTCATGATCGTCCTGATCGGTGCTGTTTATTTGCACGCCCGCTGGGGTGGCATCTGCCAAGAGCGCGGATTGATGGCGATCGCCATCTGCGGCAACATCATTACGGCCTGGTCCTGGTTTGGGACCAACCTGCTTGGGGTCGGTCTACACTCCTACGGTTTTACCGAGGGTGGTTTCTACTGGTTAAGTGTCTTCTGGGTAAGCCAGAGTGTCTTCATCGCCACCGGATTACTTCCTTGGCGCTACTGGCGCAGCGAGTTTGGGCAATCCAAGTACAATAAAGAGCGCAAGCGCATCTTAATCGCGGCCGAGGCATCCGAGCGACCGGCCGATAACGATCAGGCTAGCTGAGTAAAAAACCATCGCTCGCCCACAAACATTGGTCTCTGGCCAATTATACAGTCTCCCAGAAAAGTTCAAGGAGAGCTCTTGCCGCGCACTTCCTCGTTTTACGCTCGCATCCTGTGATTGCGCCCTTTTGATAACTAGTCTCAATTTAAGACTCTATGAAAACTCTTTGCAGAAAGATCTTTGTTTGCGTAGGTGCGGCCCTACCCTTCGCTCTGCCGGCCCAGACCAACATCTCGGAAACCCGTGACGTATTGGACAAATGGGTGGAGACCCGCCAAATAATTTCGAAAGAACGGGCTTCCTGGAGGACGGAAAAGTCCATTCTCGGAGATACGGTGGTGCTCTTGACCAATCAAGTCGAACGGCTGGAACAGTCCATTACCGAGATGGAATCGACTGCCACGGCCGCGGACGAAGACCGAACCCAGCTGACACAAGAACAAGCGACGCTCTTGGAAGCCACTGCGGTGATCGAGCAAAGCATCGCGGCCCTGGAGACTCAGCTCAAGGGTATCCTGCCCTTTTTCCCGGAACCTCTGCTTGAGCGGATCCGGCCTCTGATCCGTCGTCTTCCCGACGATCCAGGACAAACGAACCTCGCCATCGGTGAGCGCCTGCAAAATGTCGTGGGTATCCTCAGCCAAACGGACCGATTCAATACCACACTGACGCAAACGAGTGAGTCACGGGAAATCGAACCAGGAAAAACTGTAGAGGTGCGCACACTTTACTGGGGTCTGGCCATGGCCTACTACGTGGATGCCTCCGGCCAATACGCCGGCATTGGCATGCCGGGCCCCGATGGATGGGAGTGGCCACAAATCGAGGGGATCGGCCCCGACATCCGTCGCCTGCTCGACGTTTACGAGGGCACTGGAGATATCCAGTTCGTCGAGCTGCCCGCGCGCATCCGCTAAACCCCTAAATTAATGACCATGCGGAATTTTGGAAAAATATTTTTTACGGCGCTGATGATGACAGCCGCTCCCTTCGGCTGGCTCGGGGCTCAGACCTTTTCTTCAGCCAGCGAGCAAGCCAGGCTCGATCTGGGGACAGCCCTCAACGAACTCTCGGAAACCCGGGACGCCATCGTAGAGGAAAAGGTCCCACTTCTTCGGGAGGTCTCTGTGCTCGAGAATCAAGTGCGCCAAAAAACAGACGCGCTCAACCAACTGCGGCGCCAACGTGACAACCGCGACTTAAGCTTGAACCGCCTGCGTGAACAAGTCGCTGCCACACGGGCCCAGAGCGAATACGCATCCGGCCTGCTCGACGAATTCGTGCGTTCTTTCGAGACGCGCGTCGATTTCAGCGAAGTGCAGCTTTACGCCGATATCGCCCAAGAGGCCCGGCTGGCTCAGGACGATACCAACTTGTCTGAAGCCGACCGTTTTGCACGCCAGATGGAAGTCGTTGCCGTCGCGCTCGACCGTCTGGAAAAACTAATTGGCGGCTATACCTTCGAAGGCAGAGCCCTGGCACCGAGTGGGACTATCGAAACAGGCACCTTTGCCGCCTTCGGCCCATCGGTTTTCTTTGCCTCCGGTGAATCCGATTTGGCCGGGATCACCTTCAACAAGCTCAACGCGGCCGAAGCCGCCGTGGCTGTGCCCGGAGCCGGCTATAGCTCTGGGATCCGCTCATTGATCGAGACCGGAGGCGGGACGCTACCCATCGATGCGACGCTTGGGCGGGCACTGCAAATTGCCGAGAGCCGCGACTCGTTCTTCGAACATCTGGCAAAGGGAGGCAGCGTCGGGACCGTCATCATCGCGCTCGGCCTGATCTGTTTACTGCTCGCCGCGTTCAAGTTTGTGGAAGTCACTTCCTTTAAAACACCTGCCCCTGAATCCGTGCAAGCGATCGTGAGCCAGATCAAAAAGGGCGATTTGGTCAAAGCCCGGGAAATCGCCGCCGGCATACCTGGCCAAGGCGGCGCCTTATTGCAAAAGGGTGTCGAGCATGCCGACGAGCGCCGCGGCAACCTTGAAGAGATTCTCTACGAAAAAATTCTGGCAGCGCGGCCGCGTTTGGAACGCCTCCTCCCCTTCATCGCCCTGACAGCAGCTGCCGCGCCCCTGCTCGGCCTCCTGGGCACCGTCACCGGGATGATCAAAACCTTCAACCTGATCACTATTTTTGGAACCGGAGATGCCAAAAGCCTCTCCTCTGGTATATCCGAAGCCCTCGTGACCACGGAGCTGGGCCTGATCGTTGCCATCCCGGCGCTCATCATTCACGGCCTACTCGCGCGGACAGCCAGACAGAAAATCGGGGAGCTGGAACAAACCGCCGTCGGCTTCATCAACGGCGTCATCGAGGCCCGGCACGAAGACTGACTCGGCAAGCCCGGGCTATGCAAACACGCTCTACAAAAAAGCATCCTCTTTCATAAGAGCTCATCAAGCAGCATGATCGAAAAAATCATAGACATTTGGCTAAGTGGCGGGTGGGTCATGATCCCGCTCGGTTTGCTGGCGGTCATGATCTATGCGAACGGCATCCAGATACTGCTTTTTCTGAGCCGGGACAACGTCCAGCTGGGCCACGAAAGCGAATGGCTCGCCTGGATACACAACCCCGACCGCGCCGAGGGACACGCGGGCGAGATTATTCGCTATGCCACTCGAAACGTGACCGCGGCGAGGCATGTGCGGAGCCGTTTCGAGGAGGTCCGTCAGGGCATGCTGCACGATATCGAACGCCGCCTGCACTTCCTCAAGACGCTGGTCGCCGCCGCCCCGTTGATGGGCTTGCTTGGGACTGTGATCGGCATGCTCAGTACGTTCACCGCTATCTCCAGAGGAGCTGGGGCAGAGACTGCGGCTATGGTGGCCGCCGGTATCTCCGAGGCGCTCATCACGACACAGACCGGCCTCTTTATAGCCCTGCCTGGACTTTTTCTGATCCTCATCATTCGCCGAAAGAAGCACACGGTCGAAGCAGCTCTGGCCCGCATTGAATCACTCAGCCTGACCAAACTACAGCTGGACTAATCCAAGCCCACTCCTTGTCCCAGCGTATCAAAAAAAAGCCGGATCATTCTCACTATCACTTTCACTCTCACTCTCACTCTCACTCTTACAAAGTAAGCCACTTTCACTTTATAGCCATGCGCCGCAACCTAACAGCCGATGACCGCGAAGACGTGGAGATCAATCTCTCGCCCATGATCGACATGGTCTTCATCCTCCTGATCTTCTTCATCGTGACGACTGTCTTCGTCGAAGAGACCGGCGTGGAGGTGAACCGGCCCGAGGCAGCAGCGGCTATCCAACTCGAACGAAACAGCATCCTGATCGCGGTCACTGCGGACAATCAAGTCATCTACGGCGGTCGCGATATCGGCATCAGTGGAGTCGCTCCCATTGTTAAACGACTCACCCTGCGCGAAGACATCCCTGTCATCATCCAAGCCGACGAAGGGGCCAGCCATGGAGTCTTCTCCCGCGTCTATGGCGAGGCCAAACAAGCCGGCGCCAAATCAATTAATTTCTCAACCAGACGTTAAAAAATGACAAGTGCCATGTGGCGTGTTCGCTTGCGAACGCCCGCGTCAGAGTCAGCCCCCGCATCCCGCAGCCCGTCCCGACTCGCTTCGCTCAGCATCTCATGAAAAAAATCACCACACTCCTTCTCGCAGCGGGCATTACCACAGCATCACTCGCGGCCCAGTCCAGCACGCATCGGCAGCTCTGGAGCGACCCCACCTTCGTTAATGAATTTCTCGGCAGCTACGGATTCCTCGCCGGCTACGAGCCTCCCATCTCGGACGAGGAGCGGGAGATCCTGCGCAATCTCGTCAACACCATCCGCGATAATCCCCGCGCGGCCATTCAATCATTGGAGCCAAGGACCACCAATGAGAGCAGCGCCGCCTTCGACTTTATTCTGGGCAATCTGCACTTCCAGGAGGGCAATCTGGACCGCGCCGAACGCGCTTACCGAAACGCCGTCCGCAAGCACCCCGATTTCCGTCGTGCGCACAAAAACCTTGGACTCGTCTTTGTGCAGCAGAGCACGTTCGACGACGCCGTGAGAAGCCTCTCAAAAGCGCTCGAACTCGGCGAGGTCGACGGGCGTGCCTATGGTCTACTCGGCTACAGCTACCTCAGCCTCGAGCGCCACTATCCGGCCGAAGTCGCCTACCGCCAAGCCATCCTCATGCAGCCCGATATCATCGATTGGAAGGTCGGCCTTGCCCGCTCGCTTCTGCAGACCCAGCGCTATCCCGAAGCCATCGCTCTCTTTGACACGCTCCTGATGGAGGCCCCCGACCGCGCTGACTACTGGAAGCTTCAAGGCAATGCCTACCTCGGCAAAGGCGACTCCATGGCCGCAGCCAAAAACCTCGAGGTCGTTCGCCGGATGGGCGAGGCCGATCTCCGCTCGCTCACCTTGTTGGGCGACATTTACATGAACCACGATAGCGCCGATCTTGCCCTCGATGCCTATCTCGCGGCCACCGAGTTGGCCACCGCGATGGATGTTCAACCACTTCTCCGCGCTGCCTCGCTCCTGACTCGTAGCGGCCACTACCCGGAAGCCAAAGCGATGATTTCAAAGATTCGCGAATCGCTCGATCTAGCCGACGAAGAAGCGCTCCAACTACTCACACTCGAAGCCCGCATCGCCCGAGCGGAAGGCGACGAGCAAGCCGCTTTTGAACTGCTGGAAAAAATCGTGCAGCGCGATGTGCTCAATGGTGACGCCCTCATCCAGCTGGCCGATCTCTACGCGGACCGCGGCGACATGGCCGCCGCCATCACCCGCTACGAACAAGCCGAAAAAATCGCCGCCTCCGAGCGCGATGCCCTGATCGCACACGCCCAGGCCCGCGTGCGTGCGGGTCAATTCGCCGAAGCCCTCCCGCTCCTCCGCCGCGCCTTGCAACTACAGCCCGACGCCAACATAGAAGATTACTTCCAGCGGGTCGAGAGAGCTGCCCGCGCGCAGAGGTAGGGACAGCCAGTCGGGTCAATCGAATCCGACCGACCCCACGCTGAGAGCGGGCCTTCTTGTGACCACGAAAAAGCTCACAGGTAAGGCAGATAAATCTGGCCTCGGTGATTCCGTTCAGGCGCGTCAGTCTATTCACTCGTTTCATGAGCAATATCGACCAAATAAGTCTTCGACAGACGATCGCTCAGTGAACGGGTTCTTCCCTTGTTATAGCGTGTGATGGACCGGAATAATAATCCCAGAAGCGCAGCGACCAATAGCACCATAGATACGGCCGAACCCAAAAACGAAGCGGTAAAGGCGAGGAATAAAAACGCCACAATCGGACCGGGGAAAAAGACGAAAAACCATTTAAGCTGAACAGATACGATACGCATCATTATATGATACGTCGCGAGCGTCCCACCATTTTTCTCGTATAATCGGATGCCGGTCATCGCCTGCCCGAGGGTTGCACCAAAAAAACGATAGGCCACAAAGAGATAAACACTGCTGAGGATCAGGGTGTTTCTGACAAAAAACCAATAGACCGCGAAGTCTCGCTCACTGTAAAGTTGCATGCCCGTGGGCTTGGGATAGGCATCCGCATCGAATATATGCCGAAAACTAAAGCCCAAAATCAGATAGGTCCCAAGCAAGAGTACCAAATCAATCCAAAAAGAAGCACAACGCTTCAGAAATGCGGGAGGCCGACTGGATAGTTCAATCATTTCGAGTATCAGCAAAGTAGAAAGTCGCCAGACTGAACAGCTGAATCGCACTGATAAGTAACAGTGGGATTTGCTCTAGCAACACCCCAAGCACAAGCCAAAGAACTACTCCGGATGAATAGAGCACGACAAAGCAGGTAGCCTTACCGGTACGCTTTCGATCAAGGGCGGTCTCAACCGATAAGAGAATAAGTGAGATTGTGACGAGGCAACCGGCTATGATTCCGTAGTTCATTTAAACAGATAGACGATAAATGATTGCGCGGCGGAACAAAACGGCCAGCGCCGCCAGTTGAAGCACACATGGGGCTACGAGAGCGACGCTTCCTATCTCCATTCCATACAATAACCAAGCTAGGATTCCCACTGAGTAGGTTGGCAAAAAGAGAGTCGACCGATAAATCGCTTCAGCCTTTTTCTCGGGAGTGAACAGTATCGCCAAAACACCCAAGCAACAAAGCGCCGAAGCGGCCCAGCACAAAGGATGATCGATATACGTCTCCATTTAGCACAGTTTTACCACACACTCTCGGCTCAGGGCAACCGGTAACCAACACCGCGCACCGTTTCGATAGGATCCCGGCCGATCGCTTCGCGGAGTTTTTTACGCAGGTTGGCCATGTGCACGTCGATCACGTTATCGAGTGAAGTGAAACGACCAGCGGCTTGCCAAACTTTTTCCACGAGGACGCGGCGGCTCACGACTTCGCCGTCGAGCGCAATGAGAAAAGCCATTAAGTCGAACTCTTTCGGGGTCAGATCAAGTGGCTTGCCGTTGGCCAGCACCCGCCGAGTCATCAGGTCCACAGCCAAAGCTCCATCGCCACTAGTGAGCGCTCGGTCGGTGCGCTCGGCGAAGCGGCGAAGCAAGGAGCGAATCCGAGCCAACAGCTCCGCGAAAACAAACGGTTTGCCCAGATAGTCATCAGCACCTGCCTCGAGACCTTTGATGCGGTCGCTCACCTCCGAGCGTGCAGTTAACATGATAACCGGTATTGATCGCCCGCTTTCCCGAATAACTTGGAGAAATTCGACTCCAGACTGGTCGGGCAGCATCCAGTCGAGCACGAGTAGGTCCCAGTCCTCCCGTTGCAGGGATTGGAGGCCCGCCGCCGCGGTGGGACAAAGCCACACGGCATACCCTTCGGCTTTCAGCCCTTTGCGGATATTTTCGCCGAGAGAGGCGTCATCCTCCACTAAAAGTAATCGTGTTTGCATTGCGATGTGGATGACTCAACGGCTGGAGTCGGCAAAGTTCGAACTGTGCCTTTAAGGGATACGAATTTCAATCTCGACCGGCCAGTGGTCACTCGATTCGTCCGACACGGTCAGCATGCGGGCTTGGGTTTTCTCAATTCCCTTGGTGAAGAAATGGTCGAAGGTGGTCGGCTCGAAGCGGTTGCTGCCCCGCCAAGTCAGCCGATCTTCACGGGCCACCCCATCCCAGGTGTGGTCATAGCCGGCTTCCACCATCATCGCAATTGTACGGTCACCAAATTGGCCGTCGTGGTTCGTGTTGAAATCACCCCCAATGACGACACCGGAGACGCGGCCCTCAAAGACGACGTTTTCCATCTGCTCCACATGGGCCAGCAACTGACGAATGCTCTCCTCACGAAGGCGATAGTTGAGCTGGGTCTGCTCTTCCGAGTTGGAAAGGTTACTCTTGAGGTGCAGAGAGTAGACGAGGAGCACGTTGATCGTTCCGGGCAGACGAATGGCCGCCACACTGAAACCGCGCCGGGGGGGTGGGTTCGCTCTCCGCCCAGGGCTCAGACCAGGCGGCGGTGACCGGAAGTTTCGAGGCGATACCGATTTGCTGCCTCCAGTAGCTGCCATCGTGGCGGCTGACAAAAGCGGAAAGCACCGCCGGACGTAGATCCGGGACGACATCGGTAAGCTCGGCAAAGGATTGCCAGTCCCGCATCTCCTGAGCGAGAAAGATGTCCGGGTTTATTTTAGCCAGCTCTTCTTTGACCAAGGCGGCATGCGCACGCATCTCCGCCGAGCGGGCGAAACGGCGTTTACCCGGATACCACTCAATATTCCAGCTCACAATACGGAGCGTAGGCCCCTCCGAATCTTCGGTGGCTAGGCTGTTTGTTTCGGCAGAGGCGCTGGCCGACAAAGCTAGCAGGCCCGACGCGAACAAGAAGATCGAAAGGAAATACTTTTTAGTTAATTTCATATGGTTCATTGTTTAAGATTCGATGATATGACCAAGAAACATGGAGGCAATCCCCAGATAGATCAAGACTCCCGAGATGTCGGCGATGGAGGTCACCAGTGGCGCACTGGCCGCAGCCGGGTCCTGATTAAGTTTTTTCAGTATGAAGGGTAGCGACATGCCGACCAGGCTGCCGAGAATAACGATGCAAACCATCGAAAGCGAAACCACAACACCAACCTCGATCCCTGAGCGCCACCAAGCCAGCAGGAAAACGGCGGCAGACATGCTCAGGCCGAGCAGGAGGGAGACTCGCAGTTCGCGCCAAGCGACTTTCAAGTAGTCGAGCATACGCACCTCCCCGAGTGCCATACTGCGGATGACCAATGTAGCGGCCTGCGAGCCGGCGTTGCCACCACTATCGATCAATAGCGGCAGGAAGAATACCAGAGCCACCACCGACTCAATCAACTCCTCGAAGTGGGCAATGCCGGCACCGGAGAAGATATTCATAAAAACAAGAATCACCAACCACGAGATCCGCCGGGAGTAGAGCAGCCGCAGGGGTGCCTGCAGGTAGTTGGTGTCGAGAGGCGTAATCGCCCCGCCCTTGTGGATATCTTCAGTAGCCGCTTCGACTGCCACATCAAGAACATCATCGGCTGTCACAATCCCGATCAATACGCCGGCGGAGTCAGTCACCGGAAGCGCAAAGTAGCCTGTTTGCTGCATCACTTTGACTGCATGCTCTTCCGGGTCGGAAGTTTTTAGGGCGGTGAAGCGGCCGTCCATCAGGGCGGACAAGGGAGTCCCGTCCTCGGCCGCGATAAAGCGGCGTAGACGGATCGCATCCAAGAGCTTCCCCTTCTCATCGGTGACGTAGACCATATTCAAGGTCTCACTATCAGCCGCCTGTTTCTTAATTACGGCCATCGCTTCCGCCACGTTCATGCCCTTGAGGACGCTGGCAAATTCAGGCGACATGAGCCGGCCCACGCTATCTTCCGGATAACCCAACAACTGGAGCGACTCTTTGCGGTCTTCCGGATTGAGGAAGTTAAGCAGCTTTTGCGTGACCGTAGCCGGTAGCTCTTCGAAGAGGAAGGTACGGTCGTCCGGACTCATGTGGGCAAGCACATCGCGGGTTTCCTGATCAGTCAGCGCCTCCAGAAAATGCTCCTGTTGTGCGTCGTCAAAAAAGGAGAAAGCATCACCCGCTTGCTCGCGACTCAGGCAGCGAAAGATGAGGACTTGATCACTCGGAGAGAAACGGTCGAAGACTGTTGTCAATTCCTCCGGGGCCACAGGGCCGAGGAATGTGCGCAGTTTTGCCCAGTCTTTATGCAGCAGCAGGTCCTGTATGGTATTGAGGTCGTTTTCGAGATTCATATGCTTATTCGGTTTGGTTTGAAGAGGTTGGATTGTCGGAAATTCTCCAGCTGAAGCCTATCGACTGTCGTAATTTCGACCATAGCCAACACGCTGCAGATCGACCAGACGCATCGCAAACAATCACGCCTTAAGATTTCTTCAGAAGAATTTGGACGGTAAAAGTGCTTACTTGACGATTTCAGTCATCCGCTTATGTTTGCCCTATGTCACTCGTTAGCATCAAAGGCTATTACGACGGAAAGCAGGTGCAGCTAGGCGAAAAAGTCAGGCTACCTCAAAATGCCCGTCTAATCATTACCGTTCTCGATTATGAGCCGTCTTCTGTGGCCGACCATGATAGGGAAGCGTTCCTGCAGCTCTCGGCGGCTAACTTAGCTAGAGGATACGATGTGGACGAAGTCGAATACACTGAAGCAGACTTGAAGAAATGAAGTCTGGATCAGTAGTCTTGGCGCGAATCCAGCAAGCAGATGGTCAATTGAAACCTCGGCCGGTTATAGTCCTGACCGCTGTGCCACCGTTTTCTGATTTGGTTGTTTGCGCGGTCAGTTCTCAGCTCAAACACGAGTGCTCGGGCTTTGACGAGATCATAGCGACTGGAGATGCAGATTTTGCAACGAGTGGATTAAAAGTGGATTCATTGATCCGCCTCGGAATCGTGGCCACGATTCCAAAATCGGCCATCATGGGAGAGCTTGGCGAGATTTCGACCACCCGGTTACAGGGGCTCAGGTCTCGCTTGGCACATCGAATTGAGGCGGGATAAAAACTCATCACACCACCCCACCGAAGTGTCGGGCGTAGCGTGTTTTCACCCATTGTGTGAGCAGACCGTAGGCCAGCAAAACGAAAACAACCCACAAGTAAAACGCTGCAGGGAGCGCGACAAAACCGAGAGCTTCGGCCAGGGCGGTATAGGGCAACGCAAGCCCGATGCAGGCAGCGACGACTGTGGCGACCAGGACCGGCATGGTGGCCGGGTGACGCCAAAGCGGCGTCTGCCCGGTGCGCAAAATATGCACGACCAATAGCTGGGTCAGCAGCCCTACAGTGAACCAGCCACTGTGGAAAAGAGCGGACGACTCCGGGCTGTTCGCCCCGAAGCCATACCAGAGCACGCCAAAGGTAAGCAGGTCGAATATACAGCTGACCGGGCCAAAGATTAACATGAAACGGGCAATCGAACCGGCTGACCAGCCCTTCGGCTTCTGCTTGAAGCTATCGTCGACGCGATCCCAGGGGAGCAAAAACTGGGCGAAATTATACAGCAGGTTTTGGATCAGTAACTGGATGGCCCGCATCGGCAAAAACGGCAGCACCACACCGGCCAGCACCACGCTGAAAGCATTGCCAAAGTTTGAGCTGACGGTGACCTTAATGTATTTGAGCATGTTGCCAAAGGCCGTGCGCCCCTCATCAATCGCGTTGACCAGGGGTTGCAGATCCTTGGTGGTGAGGATGACATCGGCACAGTCGCGCGCGATGTCGGCAGCTGACTCGGTGGCGATGCCGACATCCGCTTCACGCAGGGCATTGGCATCGTTGGCACCGTCGCCGATAAATCCCACCCGGTGCCCCTGCTGGTGAAGCAATCGTATGATGCGCGCTTTCTCCGCCGGAGCCAGACGGGCCACTGTGCTGACAGAGTGCAGCCGCTCACCGAGCTCTGCGTCGCTGAGGGCACGAATCACTTCGCCCGTCAGGATGTCGCCGGACAGACCCACTTGCCTGGCAATATTGGCGGCCAGCTCCGGGTGATCGCCGGTCAAAATTTTCATCGAGATACCGGCATCCGAAATTTGTTGAATGACCTCCCGGACACCGGCTCTCACCGGATCATGGAATGCCACCCAGCCAAGAAAAACCAACTCACTTTCATCAGCGATACCGGGCTCCCCCTCTCCCGGCAGCACTTTCTCCGCCACTGCAAGCAGTCGTAGGCCGTCACCCTGCAATCGCTTAAAGTTTGCCAGAATAGCTTCGCGAGTAGCCGTATCCAGCGCAGTGAGCCTGCCATTCGCCTCGCGGAAACTGGAACAAACGTCGAGCACCGCTTCCGGTGCACCTTTGCAAACTAGTTTCGGATCCACCTCGCCCGGCACAGTCACCACCACACTGATACGCCTGCGCTCATGATCGAAAGGAACCTCCGAGTGCTTACGCCAGTTCTTGATCGTTTCGCTCACGCCGCTAGGCGAGGCGGCTTCGATCAGTGCCCGGTCGAGAGCGTTTTGCACACTACTTTGGAAATGCGCGTTGGCGTAGGCAGCTGTCAGCACCGCCGAATCGGTCGAGCCCACTATATTGCCGAAGGAATGAAAGGTCGGGCGGTCTTCGGTCAGTGTGCCGGTTTTATCCAGACAGAGTAGATCCATTGCCCCGATCCCATGCACTGCGGGGAGGGATTTGATAATGATCCCCCGCCTCGCCAGGGCGACAGCTGCGCGGGCGAGATTCACGTTGACCACCATCGGCAGCAGCTCCGGGGTCAACCCGACCGCCACTGCCAGCGCAAAGAGAAAGGATTCGGTCCAATCGCCTAAAAATAGACCATTGAGAAAAAAGACCAGCGGCACCAACACGATCATGAACCGAAGCAACATCCAGCTCACTTGAGTCATTCCACGCTGAAAAGCAGTGGCTGGCTCCTTACGCTCCAAGCGCCCGATCGAGCGCCCCAGCCGGGTATGCAGACCCGTCGCGAAGACCACGCCGATCCCCCCACCCGTGACCACATGTGTGCCCATGAAACAAATATTCTCAGGTAGCTCTTTTTCACTCACCGATTCAGGAACCGCTGCCCGTTTCGCCACCGGAAAACTTTCACCCGTCAGCACCGACTCCGTCACCTGCAGACCACTGGCAGTTAGCAGCCGCAAATCGGCGGGGATCATATCACCCGGCGCGAGGTGAACCACGTCGCCCGGGACCAGATTATCGACTTCCACATTCAGTGCGCCGCCGGTTCCGGGTCGGGCCACCTTGGCCCGCAGGGCCACCATCCGGTCCAGCGAAACCATCGCCGTGCGCGATCGCCGCTCCTGCCAAAGCCGCAGCCCGATACTGAGTAATAGCATCAAGCCCATAATCGCCGCCGTGCCGGTTTGCCCAAGCAGGAGCGAGAGCGTAAGCGCAATGGCCAAAACCGCATTAAACGGAGTGCAGCTCACCTCCAATACGTGGGGCCACAAGGTATAAGCATTATGCTGGCGCAAGCGATTCGGCCCGTGCGCTTCGAGGCGAGGTGCCGCTTCGTCCTCGGTAATGCCAGAGCGTCGACTTTGCAGCCGGGCCAACACCTGTGCCGGCGAAGCGCGGCTGACCCACGGCTCCTCCAAATCAGTCAATCCGGATATTTCCGATAGCTCCGGCTGTGTAAAATCATCCCACTCCGTCTCCGGGCATAGGATACGAAAGATCGATCCGCGTTCCAAGCGGCGCTCCATTTCCAGTCGCGCGCCAAAGGCCCGCAGGCCCCAGCGGGCGATCGGTAAACCGAGCCCGCTACCCACCTCTTCCCCTGACGGCGCCCGATAAAAGCGGTCAAACAGATACTCCACATCCTCCGCTGCGATGCCCGGCCCCTCATCCACCACCTCGACAGCGATGCCTCCACTTTCTTTTCTGGAAACACGGACGATGATCTCGCTGTTCTCCGGCGCATAGCGGATGGCATTCGACAGCAGGTTTTCCAGCCCAAGGCGGAAGAGGTCTGGATCCGCCCAGACCGACCAGTCCGCCTCCTTTACAAACAGAATCGTCTGACCTTTTTCCGCCGCCAGGGGGCGCAGCCATTCGAGCAGGGACTCGACCAGATCGGTCAGCGCATGGTAGTCGGTCTCCACGGCCAGGCGTCCACTCTCGGCCTGGGCCAGCGTGAGCAGGCGATCCACCAGATTAGCCGCCCGTTGCGCTTCCTCCAACATCGTTTCCACTGCCTCATGCAAAGCCTCGGGCTCGCTCCGGGCAGCGCGAAGTGCACACTCACCAGCCACTTGCAATGCGGCCAAGGGCGTACGCAACTCATGGGCTGCGTTGGCGGTGAACTCGCGCTGGGCATCATTCACCTGCTTGATCTGCGCCCCCGCACGCTGCCAGGCTCGCTGGAGTGCCTCCCACTCCACCGGGAAACCGGCATCCGATGCCCGGGCGGTCTCCCCCGGTTTTTCCAGACTCGCGATCAGTGCATGAATCGCTCCTTGGCAGCGGTGGGCCAGGATAAAGGCTCCAGTGCCCGCCAGCAGAAGCACCGCGCCCAAACCCCACCAAGCACCCAGCCCCCAAGCCAGCGCCCCCAAACCAACCGCCGCCACCGCCAAAGACGGCAGCAACCAGGTAAGTGTGCGCATGCGGGTCCATTTCATGGTCAATAAGTGATCGGTTGCCAAAGGTCAGTAGTCCGCCACCTAAGTCGAGCCCGGATCGCAATTCAATCGAAGTTTTGGAGCCGATGTCCAAATTCTCCTCGGGGATGAAAGGCTGTGGTCGTGATCGAATCGCCGAAAAATACGGGTTGCCCGATGGCCGTATTTTCAAGAGTTGGCTGAGAGCACTGAATTATTTACGCAACCGGTGCACGCACCACTTCCAGTTATGGAACCGGAATATGGTGGACCAGCTCACGTTACCAAATCCTTCATACAGATTTTAAATCGTTACTTCAGTAGGATCAAGATCGTGCAGCCACTGCACACGTGTGTTGACAAAGGAAATTCCGTAATTACCGTGCTTACATATGAAAACGGTCATACCACTCGCCAAAATCGGGAACTCACAGGGAATTCGTTTAAGCAAAAAGCTGATTCAACGTTACCGCATTCAGGACAAGATTGAGATGGAGACCACGCCTGATGGAATCATTATCCGGGCACCTGCGGATACTAGGCTCAGTTGGGCAGCTACTTACGAACAAATGGCCCGCGAAGGAGAGGACTTCTCCGATTGGGAAGCAGTCGCTGAAGATGGTATCGATTATGAAAGTTGAGCGATACTCCATCTATTGGGTTGATTTGAATCCGGTCATCGGCTCGGAAATTTCCAAGGTGCGCCCGGCTGTAGTCATCAGTGATGACTTGATGAACTTGCATCTACAAACTGTAGTCGTTTGCCCGCTGACAACCAAATTGCATCCCACCTGGCGTTCGCGCATTGTCATCGAGTGCGCCGGTAAACCAAGTGAGATTGCCGTTGATCAAATACGCACGGTCAGTAAGCAGCGGCTAAGGCATGCGATTGATAAGCTGGATCCAGCCGAAGCGGAAGAACTGCGTCAGCTAATCGTAGAAATGTATGGAATGGCTTAGGGGTTTTGTTTAAGGGTCTTAGAAATGCGTCCGGCTATGTGATCTTGATTGTCTATAAACTTCGTAGACTGGCCAGAATCAAAAAACGACAAAGACCTGTGCAGCAAACGCCGCGCAGATGTTTCAGCTTCGAATGTCAACGCAACCGGCGCTAAAAGCGAACAGCGACACCCGCCTCGACCCAGGAAACATCCCCTTCACCTTCATTACGCAGATTCTTGAGTCGGAAACTGTGATTGGCACTGCCGAAGATTTCAACGCTCTCATTCACTCCGTAGCTCGCGCCAATCCCTACCTGAAAGTTATTCGCGCGCAGACGACGGGGGCCGGATACATACCCGTAATCCGCGCCGACCTGAGCATAGGGGGCGAATTCGAGCCGACCATCAAATCCGCCAGGTGCCAACGGGACCAACAGGCCCAATTCGAGAAAGCCGCCCTTGACCTCATCAATGTCGTAATAAGTCAACCCATACGCGATCAGCTTCTCGAGGACAGCATACTCGAAGCCGAGATAGAGCTCCCAGGTATCGTTATCCTCCAAAGCCGGAAAGGTCAGGTAGTTCACCCCAGCAAACAACTCGATCGGGCCTACATCAAATCCGTATTCACCAAACAGGTTGGCTTCATTAGTTGCGGAGCCCCGGAGCGACTGGGCATACCAGGCGCCAAAGAGAAAGCCATGGCTCTCAGCCGTCACTTCGACGAAGGAAAAGGCGGAGCTTTCAGGATCGTTGTCAATGCCTTCAGAGACATAACGATTAGAAACGGAGGTTGTGAGCTTGAATTCGATCGGCTCAGCGATTGTCGCCGAAAGCATCGATACGCCAAGCATACCAAGCGCTCCAATATTTGAGAGTTTGGTTAGGTAGTTCATGTCATTGATTTGCTCACGCGTTAAGTTGTAACACCAACTTTGGCAAATGCGCGGACCACACGCCTCATTAATCACCTTAAAATAACTTAAGAAAGGGCGCACATCCGTTAACGCTACCGAGGAATTTGATTAACGGTTTCTCGAGACTCTCAAATTTTAATATGATCCCGCGCCAGGCTATAGCCGCCCATTAAAGCATGCCCTCAGAAAGCTCATTTCCGCAAGAGCCGCAGGCTATTCAGGCAGACGAGCACAGTGCTCCCCTCGTGGGCCAGCACACCGAGCGGTAAAGGGATCTGCCCAAACATGGCCAGCGTTCCGACGACCACGACCGTGCCGAGGGCGAGGGTCAGGTTCTGACGGATGATGCGGCGGGCCTTGCAACTGAGGCGCCAGGCGAGCCCAAGGTTTTCGAGTCGGTCCTGCATGAGGACGAAGTCGCACTGCTCGAGGGCCGCATCGCTCCCCCGCGCCCCCATACCCACAGAGATAAAAGCGGCTGCCATGCTGGGTGCGTCATTGACGCCGTCGCCGACCATGGCCACTTTGCGCCCCTCACGGGTAAAGGCTTTGATCTTTTCCACTTTGTCTTCGGGCAGGAGCCCGCCGAAGACTTTTTCCAGCCCAAGCTCTTTCGCATAAGCGGCGGCGGTCTCGGGATGGTCCCCAGTCAACATGACAGGATCAATCCCTTCTGCCTGAAATGCGGCCAACATGGGCTTGGTTTCCGCCCGCAGTTGGTCCCTGAGCAACAGGCGCCCGATCCGCTTCCCCCAGACGATCCATACCTCGGAGATGCCGGCTGGCGGTGGCTCCACTGCCTTCATCGCTTCAGCCCAGCCGCCGGTTTCAAATATGTGCCGCCGCCCAACCAGGCAGTCGTCTCCGGCCACTCGGCCCCGGATGCCGACGCCGTGCCATGCACTGAAGTCTTCCACCGGCAGCGCCTCGACCCCTTCGGACTCCGCATAGGCCACGATGGCCCGGGCCAACGGGTGGCGGGAGTGCTTTTCCATGGAATAGGCTGCTTGCAGGACGGCACGGTCGTCGTTGTCGGGAAAGGCCTCGACCGCGATGATTTCAAAATCACCCGTGGTCAGCGTGCCGGTCTTATCGAAGCAAATCGTATCGACCTCCGCAAAATTCTCGATGGCCGCACCTCCACGGAAGAGAATACCCCGTTTGGCTCCAAAGGCGATCGCGGCGAGGATGGCCGAGGGGATCGAAATGACGAGGGCACAGGGACTCGCCACCACGAGCAAGGTCATGGCCAGATAGAAGGCCGAGCGCCCGGCTCCCTCGGTGGCGACAAAGGGCGCGTGTCCAAAGCCCAGCCACCAAACCAAGAACATCGCCGCGACCAAACCAAGAATGCCGACCGTGTAACCTGCCCCGAACTTATCGGTAAAGCGCTGACTCGGGGCCCGAAAGGCCTGGGCGTTTTTGATTAAATGGATGATTTTTTCGAGGGCACTTTCGGAGGCTGGCCGGGTCACCTCGGCCAGGACCGAGCCATTCAGGTTGATCGTCCCGGCAAATACCTCTGAGCCGGCCTGCTTGCGCACAGGCACCGCTTCTCCGGTCAGGGTGGACTCGTCCGCCTCTGTCTCACCCGAAACAATTTGCCCATCCACCGGAAACAAATCCCCCGGTCGCACACGAATCCGATCGCCCACCTTTAGTTGGGCCACCTCGACCCATTTTTCGCCCTCGACCCCCACCCACAATGCCTGGCGCGGCTGCAGGTGAAAAAGGCTACGGATCTCTTTTTGTGTGCGTGCTTCAGCATAGGCCTCCATCGCACCCGCCGCCGAAAAAAGAAAGAGCAACAGAATCGCCTCCCCATAGGCCCCGATCAAGCTGGCACCGACAGCGACGGCCAGCATGAGGAAGTGAATATCGACCTGCTTTTCTTTGGCCTTCTCCACCGTATCGATCGCCGCATCCCAAGCGCCTACCACCAGCGCGATCAAATACAAGACAAGCGATACGGCAAACGGCACCGCGTCCACCCAACTGAGGGTCCACCCCGACAATCCAGCCACCCCACAAGTCAAAGAAAGCGCCCCTAGGAATTTCCACTCTTCCCCAAACCAACCGCCCGCCTCTTTTTCCGGCCAGGAAAACTCCCGCCAATGCCAGAATTTCGGTGCCGTTGGACAAGTCGGTTTGGCCAGTTCGGTGCTTTCTTCGTGGGATTCCAGCAAAATTCCCTCGGCGGTGACATCGCCCCGAAAATCAGCGTGTCGCGCACGCTGGCTCTTTTCGGCTGCCGTGATGATCTCCTGTAGGGCCGCCTCGAGTGCTTTCGCGTCGACCGCCCCCATGGTGGCCAGGGAGAGGGTTTTTGCTTTCTCATTAAACCGGATTGCCTGCACTCCCTTTTCCTGCCGGAGAAAATCGCCCAAGACCTGCACCCAGAAAGGCGCACCCTTCGTCTCGGTATCGGGTTCATGCAATTTCATTCCCGGATTCAAACAGGTATCGCCGGACACCGCGATACCTGTTTTGTTAATTTCTCTCCGGAAACCAGTGCTTCGTCTTGTTCGCGAATTTGACGAGTGCCAGCATGATAGGCACTTCGACCAGCACACCGACGATGGTGACCAAAACCACCGGCGAAGAAGCCCCAAAGATGGTGATAGCTACGGCCACCGCCAATTCGAAGAAGTTCGACGCACCGATCATCCCGGCAGGTGCCGCCACATCGTGGCAGAGGCGAATCTTGCGACTGATCAAATAGGCGATAAAAAAGATCAGCACCGTCTGCAGGATCAGCGGGATGGCAATCAGCACGATGTGGAAGGGATTCGACAAAATGACATCCCCTTGAAATGAGAAGATCAGCACCAGGGTGAGCAAAAGGCCGACAATCGTGGTGTTATTGAACTTGGTTATGAATTGCTCGTGAAAATAGGCCTCCCCCTTTCGCTTGATCACCGCCGTCCGCGTCCAAATACCACCCGCAAGTGGGATCACGACGAACAACACGACCGAAAGAAAGAGCGTATCCCACGGTATGCTCACCCCACCGATGCCCAGCAGGAAAACGACGATGGGCACGAAGGCCACCAGGATGATTAAATCATTGGTGGCCACCTGCACCACGGTATAGGCCGGATTCCCCCGGGTCAGATGACTCCAGACAAAGACCATCGCCGTACAGGGGGCCGCCCCGAGGATGACCGCCCCGGCCAGATAGTCCTTGGCCAGTTCGGCCGGGATAAAAGCCTTGAAAATCACGTAGAAAAACAGCGCGGCGATACCGAACATGGTGAACGGCTTGACCAGCCAGTTGACAAACCAGGTCACGTAAAGCCCGCGCGGCTCCCGGCGGACGTTTTTGATGCTGGTGAAGTCCACCTTCATCATCATCGGGTAGATCATCAGCCAGATCAGCAAGGCGATCGGGATGGATACCTGAGCCACTTCGAATCGACTCAGGAAGCCCGGAATAGCGGGCAGAAACTTGCCCATCAGGACACCCACCACCATGCAGAGGGCCACCCATATTGTCAGATTCTTCTCAAAGAAACTGATGCCAGTTGTTTCGTTTTCTTTCATAATAACACGCGGGAGTGGGGAGAGGAATGGAGTTTTGGAGTTTTGGAGTATTGGAGTGGTGGAGTTTTGGAGAGATGGAGTGGTGGAGAGGGGGGAGTGATGGAGAAATGGAAGGCTGGAGGGATGGGACGCTGGATGCGGGTTGCGAAATTAGCAGCAGCCGCAGCCCGGGCCGCAGGACTCGTCGCCTTTTTTGGGCGTCATTAATCCGTATCCACCGAGAATCACACGGCGAATCGCTTCACCTGTTTCAGGGTGTTTCGTTAAGGCTGGTTCTTTCATGCTCTGCTCAATTTCGTAGAGCTTGGGCGCTTCAGTTTTATCGGTTGGGATGGTTTCGTATACGTAGGTGGCCATGAGAAGGTGGAGTGGTGGGTTGTTGGGGGAATGGAGTGTTGGAGTAAGGGTATTGGAGTGGTGGAGTGGGCTATTGGTTATAAGTTGCGTTGCTTTCTTCTACGATGAGGGTGTCGGTCCAGTCGTTTTGGTCGCGTTTTAGCTCGATACTCTGCACGAGACGGAGCATTCCGTTTTCGATTTTGTAGGCTAAGGCGTCGAGTTTTTCGTATTCCTCAGGAGATAGTTGCCCGGCCTCCAAGTAAGCGAATTGGGCGGAAACAGATTCGCCAAGGGAACCGAGGGCGATGTAAAGATAGTGAATGTATTCTTTAATGGATCGGCGACAGTAGCCCTCGGCAATATTGCGATGCACGGAATCGGCGGAGGCCAATTGTTGTGAAACAATCCGCCCCATCTCAAAGCCAGCCGGTCGAAAGCTTTCCGCAGTCAGCTTGTAATATGCCACCGCATCCTGCCAAACGATCAGTTGTTGATAACCCCGATTTTTATTTCGTCGCTTCATACAATTAAATCACTCCACCACTCCAATACTCCATCACTCCACCACTCCACCACTCCAACAGCTCCGCTGTTTAGCTCCGCTGTTTAGCAGCGCTTCCAGCCCTGCTTGACCGCTTGGTTCTTCGGAGCTCCAGGGGATGAGGTGGACGGGTTTGTCCGGGTTGTTATCGACGACTTCCTGGATAAAATTCAGCTCGGCGAGTCCGCGCGCAGCGAGCATGGGCTCGCGGGTTCCGCTGGCGGCCAGGCTTTGGTTAATGACCCAGGCGTGCGGCTCGATCTGAGCTCGGCGCAGGTCCGCCTGCAGGGCGGCGGCTTCGTGCACCGGCGTGCTCTCAGCTAGGGTGACCAATAGGATGCGGGTAAAGTCCGGATCGCGCAGACGCGGCAGTAGCTGCTCCACATCATCGGCTTGCGCCTGGCTGCGGGTTTGCCGGCTCAATTCGCGGTGGTAGGATTGTGTTGCATCCAGCAGGAGCAATGTATGCCCCGTGGGTGCGGTATCGAGCACCACAATCGCATCTTCTCCGTGCGCGACCGTGCGGGCAAAGGCGCGAAAGACGGCGATCTCCTCCGTGCAGGGTGAGCGCAGGTCTTCTTCAAGCAGTGCCCGGTTAGCCGCATCCATATCAGCCCCCTGGGTGGCCAGGACTTCTGCAACGTAGGCGGCTGTCTCTGCCTTGGGATCGATGCGTTCCAGTGTGATCGGCAAATTATCGGATGCACCGATGGCGTCGGCCAGGTGCGCAGCCGGGTCGGTCGTGGATAGTCGCACCTTGGCCCCCCGGTCGGCCAAAGCGAGCGCCAGCGCGGCAGCGACGGTTGTTTTACCAACGCCCCCTTTCCCCATCGTCATGACAACGCCGCGCGGGTTCGCCGCCAGCTGGTCCGCCAGCGCACCCAAGCCTGGAAGCTCGGGCACTTCGACCGGATTTGACGATTCCGGCAAAAGCGAATCATCCTGAGCATCCGCATAAAACGCCCGCAACACATCCAAGCCAATTAGGTTGGAGGGCAGCAGGGGCGCACGATAGTGTGGCAGCGATTCGATGAAAGCCGCTTCCGCATCAAGTGCGTGATTTTGCCGCTGCAACCAGTGCGCCGCAACCGAGTCTTCGGCGTAGGCTGGATCCGGCGTATACCAGCCGTTCAGCACCAGGCTTTGGTTGTGAATCCCGAGTTCACCCAACTCCCCATAGGTGCGCCGTGCCTCTTTCAGCGGGCTGAGCGCGGCGCGGCTAACCAAAAAGACCCCCGTCTTCGATCCATCTTTCAAGACCTCGACAGCCTGGGCATAGCTGTGGCGCTGCTTCTCCAGGCCAGCCAATGGCCCCAGACAGGAGTTTCCACTGGTGTTGCCGTCGAGGTAGTGCGTCCAGGCTTGAGAAAGGGCCATCAGCCGCAGGGTATGCCCGGTCGGTGCCGTATCGAAGATGATCGCATCGTAATCCGCTACCGCATCCGCGCTCAGGTAGGCAGTGAATTCGTCGAAGGCAGCGATCTCCATCGTGCAGGCACCGGAAAGCTGCTCCTCCATCGTTTTGAGCGCCGACTCGGGAAGGATGCCCCGCATCGGGCCAATGACTTTTTCGCGATATTCCGCAGCGACGGCCTCGGGGTCGATATTAAGCGCGTGCAAGCGCTCGCAGCCTAAAACGGCTCGCGGCTCACGCCCCAACTCAAGCCCCAGCACTTCATCCAGATTGGAGGCCGGATCTGTGCTGATCAAAAGTGTACGCCTGCCGGATTCAGCCAGGGCAAGGGCGGTGGCCGATGCGACAGACGTTTTACCCACCCCACCCTTCCCGGTGAAGAAAAAGTAGCGCACCGATTGACCAAGGATGTCCCGCAAGGCGCGCGGAGTCGTAACGTTTTTGTTTTTCTCGGTCATTGGGTTATTCCGAAGAAATCTCCGCGGTGGCTTGGCGTGCCTGTTTGACCCAAGCGCCCCGCTCTTCCATCTCAGGGTAGCGGCCTTGCATGACGAGTTCACCGTCGATGTAAATCAGAGGCAGTGCTTCAGGCCCTTCTTTTTCGAGCACAGCGCGCACATCCGTATTCTGAGCAAACGCGATCGGCTGCTGGGCCAGATTGTAGCGCTCCACCTCAACGCCCTGCCCTTCAAGTTGAGCCAGCATGCCCGCAAAGCGCGGCAGCAGTGGGTCGACTTCGGGCCCGCAGACACCAGACGCACAACACATCGCCGGATCATATATCAGTATTTTTTTCATAAGTGTCTCTCCAAAACTCCATCACTCCAAAACTCCACGACTCCACGACTCCATCACTCCAAAACTCCAAAACTCCACGACTCAATCACTACAA
>REBV01000095.1 GCA_007692545.1 Puniceicoccaceae bacterium | reverse complement strand
CCCGCGCCCGACCTGTATCAAGGGCAGAGCTTGCTGCCGCTGGTCAGAGGTGAGGCACCACAGAATTGGAGAACCGACTTCTTCGCTGAACACCTGATGGATCGGGATAATGTCCCCAAGTGGGAAGGCGTGCGCACAGAGCGCTTCGTCTATGCCCGTTATTTTGGGCAATCCCCGGTCTATGAATTTTTACACGACCTCCACGTCGATCCGGACCAACTGGAAAACTTCGCTGACGATCCGAACTACCAGGATACGCTCTCCCGCCTGCGCCAACGCACCGACGCATTCAAAGCCGAATACGAAAGCGCCCGCGAGGCACATCGCTAAGCATACCCCAAGATGTTCGGCCTTTTCCTAGACTCTGCTTACAATCGTTGTTTGGGATATTCTCTATCCAGAGGGGCCGGATTGCAGGCGCTCTTGATGGGGCATCCCTTAACGGTATCGGAGGATTCCACGATCTTTACTGAAATGCCCGGGTTGGCCGGTCTGTTGATCTTTTCCTACAGTCAGGAGGGAGCGGATCTGGCAATTCGAGTGCGAGATCAAAAAATTCCTGTAATTTCAATGGACGCGGTACTGGATGATTCGATTCCTGCGGTATTAAACGCATGCGAGGATTGTTTTCGCCGATTAACGGATCTACTGATTGAAAGCGGCCACCAGCGTATCGCCTATCTCGGCGGCCCCACTTCATTTGCGCAAAGTCGATTGCGGCTTAGAGCCTTCCGGGAGACTATGGCAGCCCGCGGGCGACCGGTCGATGAATCCCTGGTGGTGCACACGGAGGCTTGGCTGGCCTCGAACGCCCTGCAGAACCTGACTACTTGTTTCGATGCGGGTAAGGACTTCGACGCGATAGTCTGCGCCAATGATGGCCTGGCAGTTAATTTTATAGCCTGGTAATAATAGTTAAGGCTTGACGTAGGTTTAGCTCGCTGAATGATCGATGAATTAGGAGGAACTCAATATGAGATGTATACGCAGAATAAAATGTGCTGAATCGGCGGTAATTCACCATGCAATGAGTCGCGTGGTGGGTGGGCAGATGCTACTGGGCAAGCGGGAGAAGGAAGTGTTGCGTAAGATGCTTTGGCAAGTGGCGGACTTTTGTGGGGTGGAGGTGCTGACTTACTCTATTATGACGAATCATTTCCATGTACTGGTACGGGTGCCGGAGCAGGATCGGGCGGTTTCGGATACAGAGCTGCTACGGCGCTTTAAGGTGCTCTACCCGAAGCCGACGAAATATCAGACGGCTTCGTTTGCCCGCTTGGAAACGGCGCTGCGGGAGGGGACGGAGGATGCTGATAAGGTGCGTGCGCAATTGCTGGCGCGGATGCATGAGCTTTCTGAATTTATGAAGACGCTGAAGCAGCGCTTTTCTATCTGGTATAATCGTAATCATGGCAACCGCTTGGGGACTTTGTGGATGGACCGCTTTAAGAGCGTGTTGGTGCAGGGCGAAGGTAATCCCTTGCAGACCATGGCGGCTTATATTGATCTAAACCCGGTGCGTGCGGGGCTGGTGGAAGACCCGAAGGACTACCGCTGGTGTGGCTATGCGGAGGCGGTAGCAGGTAATGTGAAGGCGCAGCGGGGTCTTGAGGTGATTTGGGCAACCTACGCGAATGGATCGAAGCGGCTTGGAAAGGCGGCGAGTTTGAAATCGGCTTTGTCAGCGCACCGGAGTCTGATTTTTGGTAAGGGGGCCTCGCCTTGGACGCATAAAGGGAAGCTGATCGACCGCAAGGCGGCGGAGAAGGTGCTGAATGAGCAGAAGGGGGTGTTGCCGCTTCCGGTGGTGCTCCGGTGCCGGGTGCGGTATTTTACGGATGGAGTGGTTCTTGGGTCTGCCGATTTTGTGAGGAGCTATGCGGCGCAGTGGCAGGCGGGGCGTGGTTGTGAGCCAGTTGTGGCGGGCACTGCGGCGCGGGGGGCTACCTGGGGTGATTTGACGGTGGTCAACAAGATGCGGCGAGCTGTGTTTGGTGCAACGTGATTAGGCTTTTCGGCGTTGGTTTTTACGCTCGCGAGTGATTCTTCTCCAATAAAAACACGCTGGAAGCGTGCGCTACTTTGTCATTTCCGCCCGGGCATTTTCATAGGCATGGAGCGCGCACTGCGAACAAGCCTCACGCACATCGGCAAAAAAGTCGTTCCCCTTGTCGTCGACCAGGATGTAGGCGGGGAAGTCCTCCACCTCGATTTTCCAGATGGCTTCCATCCCGAGTTCGGGGTATTCCAGCACCTCGACGTTCTTGATGTTGTGTTCAGCCAGCAGCGCGGCCGGGCCTCCGATCGAGCCGAGGTAAAAGCCGCCGAATTCCTGGCAGGCATCCGTCACCTGCTGCGAGCGGTTGCCCTTGGCTAGCATGATCATCGAGCCGCCCGCCTGCTGGAAGGGCTGCACGTAGCTATCCATCCGCCCGGCCGTGGTCGGGCCGAAGGAGCCAGAGGGCTTGCCCGCCGGCGTCTTGGCCGGACCGGCGTAGTAGATGGGGTGGTTTTTAAAGTAATCCGGCATCCCCTGCCCTTTGTCCAGACGCTCCTGGATCTTGGCGTGGGCGATGTCGCGCGCCACCACGATGGTGCCACTCAGCGAGAGCGGTGTGGCTACTGGATATTGACTCAACTCGGCCAGCACCTCGGACATGGGACGATTCAGATCGATCGCCACCGGGTCCTTGGGCTTGGCGATGGTGCCCTCATCCGGGATGAAACGTCCGGGATTTTCCTCCAGCTGCTCCAACCAAATGCCGTTCTGATCGATCCGTGCCTTGGCATTGCGATCGGCTGAGCAGGAGACCCCCAGGCCCACCGGGCAGGACGCCCCATGCCGGGGCAGGCGAATGACCCGCACATCGAGCGCGAAGTACTTACCTCCAAATTGCGCCCCGTAGCCCATCTGGCGGGTGTATTCGAGGAGCTTGGCTTCGAGCGCGGTGTCGCGGAATGCCTGCCCGTGCTCATTCCCCTCGGTGGGCAAGTTGTCGTAATATTTAGTCGAAGCCAGTTTTACCGTTTTCAAGCAGGTCTCGGCTGAGGTGCCGCCGATAACAAAGGCGATATGATACGGCGGACAAGCCGAGGTGCCCAAAGTACCCATTTTCTCAATACAGAATCGTTCCAGGTTGGCCGGATTCAGCAGCGCTTTGGTCTCCTGGAAAAAGAAGGTCTTATTGGCCGAACCGCCGCCTTTCGCCACAAAGAGAAAATCGTAAGTGCCCCCATCCGTCGCCAGCAGGTCGATTTGCGCGGGCAAATTGGAGCCGGTATTGGTTTCCTCATACATGGAGAGGGGTGCCATCTGTGAGTAGCGAAGGTTTTCGTTCACGTAGGTATTGTAGACTCCCTTGGAGAGCGCGGCCTCATCGCCCCCGCCGGTCCAGACACGTTGACCTTTTTTGCCAAGGATGATGGCCGTTCCCGTGTCCTGGCAGAATGGGAGCACGCCATGCGCCGAGACCTCGGCGTTGCGCAACATGGTCAGGGCAATGGTGCGGTCATTCTCCGTCGCTTCGGGGTCGTCCAGGATTGCGGCCACTTTCTCCAAATGCTCGGTGCGCAATTTGAAGGAAATGTCCTTCAAGGCATTTTCGGCCAAATAGGTCAGCGCCCGTGGATCGACCTTGAGCACTGACTCACCGCCGAAATCGACCGTCTCGACGAAGTCCTTGGTCAGCAGGCGATACGCAGTCGTATCCTTCCCGAGCGGAAATTGTTTCTGGTAGTGAAAGGGGGGTGTGGGCTTGGCCATGATTCTTTTTTTTCTAATTTAAATATTTCCGATGATTAGATGTGCTACTTGATGAATTTGCAAGACTCAAAAGGTATGCCCAGACACGTTGGAACTAAGCGATGGTCAATTCAAGCCGAAGTTTCAGTGCGCGCCACTCTGGTAATTGGGCTTCGAGTAATCCGTAGAACGCCGGGCTGTGATTGTAGTATTTCAAGTGGCATAGCTCATGGATGACGACATAGTCGATACACTCTTTCGGTGCTTTAACCAGTTCAGCATTGAGCGTGAGAGTTCCGGTTTCTGATAGGCTCCCCCATCGCTTACGCATGCGCTGTATCACAATTGAAGGCTTGTGACAGCCGTATCGCTTAAATCCGGGCCAACACCGCTCCAAACTTTGAGCAAATTGCTCGGCAGCCTTTTCGGCATACCAACGCTCCATCAGACGCTTGGTCATGTGCGGCGCTACTTTTTGCCAGCAGCTAACCTCAAATACGCCGTTTTTGAGACGCACTTTATTTTCTTCACCGGCCTCCACCTTGAGTTGATACTGTTTGCCAAGATACAGATGCGTTTCGCCGCCGATGTAGTGTCGCTGCGGGGTGCGGGGATTGAATTGCTGGAAATAATCCTGCTGCCGCACGATCCACCTTGCCCGTTTGCGCAGCTTGGCTTCAACCGCTTCGACTTCCGTGCCTGCGGGCACCTTGACCACTACCGAGGCATCGGGATGCACCGCGATCTCCAGCGTTTTCCTATTTGCCGGCAGGCAGGTGTAGTCGATCACCCGCCGCCCATAGCGGATGCTGCCCCGGCTCAAATTGGTATCTGCGGCTAACATCGCTTAAGCCCGGGAACGGGCGACTTGCATGAGCTTTTCGGCCATGGCGTCCATTTGATCCAGAGAGAGTTCCACGCCGCGCTTGGCCCTGAGTTCATCAAAGCAAAAATCGTCAATCGCATCGATTACATCCTTCTGCGCATCGCTGTCTGCCCAGAAGTTCACCTTCATGTGCGCTTGCAGAATCGCATCCACCGCCAGCGCGGTCTCGGCGGCAGTCGCCTCCAGCGCCTCGGGCTCCAGGGCATGCTCGACAAAGAACGGCTTCACCACCCCGAAATAGGCCTGCGCGTCTTCGTTGCCCTGCAAGCTGCCTGGCACATCATCGTGCACCTTACCCACCACTTTGTTGCGGATGTCCACCACCCGGTTCAAGTAATCCAAGTCCGATAGACGCTTCGCGCGGAAGTCTTCGATCGCGCGCTGAATCATGATGGAAAACTTCTCATAAAAGGCCGGATCTTCATTCATCTTTTCCGTAATCACCTTCTTGGTGGCATGGGCGATGGTGTCGGCCTTGGCCGCTGTGCGCGGCGGCTTGCCGTAAACGCCCTGCTCTTCCTTGACTTCGTTGAAGGTCGCATCGTCGAAGATGTTCACCGGCTCGTTGAGCTGCACCACTTCATTGGCCTGGATGTGGGTATCGAGGAGCTTCTGGATCTTCGGCTCGTAGTCGCGGTAGTCGATGGCTTCGGCGTAGCGCAGCTTGACCGAGGCCTTGAGCTTTTGGAATTGCTTGAGGTCGGCCTTGTAGCGTTCGAGCAGGTCCTCATCGACCTCGAAGAGGAACTTCTCCGAAGACAGCGCGATGGAGAGCGTCTTGGCGTATTCGGAGAGACGGGTGTAAAACTCGTCGCGGATCGACTCATCGGCCAACAACCGCTCATAGGCTTCGGCGTCCTGGGAGTGCTTCACCGTTTTAAACAACGCCCAGAGATCGGAGTAGCGCTGAGGCAGCTTGGCCACTTCGGCGTGGATGGAGAGTAGGGTCCCTTCGAGGTCGGCCTCGTCGAAGCCTTCGAAGGCGCTATACATCGTGAGTGCCTCATCCAGCTCACCGAGCACGTTGGCATAGTCCACAATATAGCCAAACTCTTTGCCCTCGTGCAGGCGGTTCACCCGCGCGATGGCCTGTAGCAGGGTGTGCTCACGCAGCACACGGCAGAGATAGAGGACGGTGTTGCGCGGCGCATCGAAGCCAGTCAGCAGCTTGTCCACCACGATCAGGATTTCCGGCTCCTGCCCGTGCTTGAACTGGTTGATCAACTGCTTGGTGTATTCCTCCTCGCTGCCGTAGCGGGCCATCATCTTCTTCCAGAATTTGACCACTTCGTCGCTCGGCTCTTCATCGGTCGCCTCGTAGCCCTCGCGGCTATCGGGTGGAGAGATCACCACTTCGGCGCAGACCATACCGATCTCGTCGAGGTAGGCCTGATACTTGAGCGCAGAGACTTTATTCGGTGCAACCAACTGGGCCTTGAATCCGGTGCCTTGCCAAGTCTCGCGGTAGTGCTCGCTGATGTCGAAGGCCTGCATGTAGATCACTTGGTCGGACTTGCTGAGCATTTCCGCGCGGGCATATTTGCGCTTCAAGTCGGCTTGCTGTGCTTTGCTCAAGCCCTGCGTGTGACGCTCAAACCACAGATCGACCGCCGCCTGGTTCTGCGTCATCTCCACATAGCGCCCTTCGTAGAGTAGCGGCACCACCGCCCCGTCATCCACCGCTTGCGAGATGGAATAGTGCGGCTCGATCAGATTACCGAACTTGGCGAAATTGTTTTTCTCCTGCTTGAGCAAGGGCGTGCCGGTAAAGCCGAGGTAGCAGGCCCGCGGGAACATCTGCCGCATCCGGGCGGAAAAGGAGCCAAACTGGGTGCGGTGGCTTTCATCGACGAGGACAAAAATATTGGGCGAGTCGTCGGTATGCTTGTTGCCCACCTTGTCAAACTTATGGATCAGCGTGGTGATGATACCGGACTGCTTCTCCGCCACCAGTTCCAGCAAGTTGCGCCCGGAGGTGGCGCGGCAGGCCTCCAAGCCGCAAGCGGCGAAGGTATTGCTCAGCTGTTTGTCCAGATCGTCGCGATCGGTCACCAGCACAATGCGCGGATTCAGCACTTGCGGGTCGAGCGCCAGATTGCGCGCCAGCAGCACCATGGTCAGCGATTTGCCCGAGCCCTGGGTGTGCCAAATCACCCCGCCACGCCGCGCACCCTCGGCATCGTAATGCTGGATGCGTTGCAGCGTGGATTGAATGACAAAGTATTGCTGATAACGGGCGATCTTCTTGATCCCGCCATCGAAGACCGTGTATTTCCAGGCCAGCTCCAGCAAGCGCTGCGGACGGCAGAGCGCGTAGAGCGCCTTGTCCTGCTCAGTGGGCAGGCGGTGGCTTGGAGGGATGAGGGATGAATGATGAGGGATGAATGATTGGAGATCGTTGGGCTGCGCTGTTGGCTCGTTGATTAATTTTTCAAGTTCTTTCAATTCCGCGCTATCTCCATCCAGGGCGGGCTCTTTCCAAACACCCCAGAACTTGGCCGCTGTGCCGGTGGTGGCATAGAGTGCCTGCTGACTATTCACCGCCAGCAGCAGCTGGGTGTAGGTGAAGAGTTTGGGGATATACTCCTCCTGCTGATTGCGGATCGACTGCGAGATGGCCTGCCCTACCTCAATGCCGGGTGCTTTGCACTCGATCACGGCAAAGGGGATGCCGTTAACGAAGAGCACCACATCCGGCCGGGCGGTCTCCGTGCTGCGGCTGCGCTCGACCGCATATTCCACCGTCACATGAAAGGCGTTGCGTTCCCAGTTGCGCCAATCGACGTAGTTCAGATTAAAGCTCTTGGAGTCTCCCTCGATCGATTGCTCCAGCGCGGTGCCGAGGGTGATCAGGTCGTAGATCGCCTCGTTGGTCTTCAGCAGGCCGTCGTATTTGACATGCTTGATCCGCTCGATGCCCGACTGGATGTTTTCCTCGCTGAAGAGATACTCCCCGCCCTTGTAGCGGATGCGGTTGATCGCCTTAAGTTGCGTGCGCAGGATAGTTTCCAACAGCACATTCGAGCGCCGCCCACCCCGCTCGCGCAAGGCGGCTCCGGGCGACAGATAGGTGTAGCCCATCGCTACCAAAAGTTGCACAGCGGGGAGCTGTGAGGCGAGTTTTTCGTCGGTGTTGAAGTCGGTCATGGGCGGGTTCTCCTTTTGGCAGTGCGGACTTTGTAGAGGCGCTCAGTAAAGCCGCCCTCGGTCTCGAAGTTTTTAGCCAGCCGCTCGACCTGCCGGTCGAGCAAATAGCAGGCGAGATTCAGCAGCGAGAGTGCCGCATTCGCGGCAAGGCACTCCGGAGCAAGCGGCGCTTGAGCTGGACGGGGGGACACGGACTGACACGGACGGGGAGACACGGACTGACACGGACGTTCAGGGACCTTCACAGACTCCGGTACTGTTTCTTTCGTCCCTGTCCGTCCGTGTTCGTCCCTGCTTCGCCTCCAGAAGGACTCGCCGCCGCTCGACGTCTCCCCAGGACTGAACCTCCCCCACCGTGCAGGACCGCAGCGCCAAAAAGCGAAGCAGCG
>REBV01000155.1 GCA_007692545.1 Puniceicoccaceae bacterium | reverse complement strand
GGGAAGATGATATTAACGGTTATTTTTAATCACACTCCAGCCAAGAGTGTCGAGTGCGTTTTATATGGCACATCCCGGATTTAATCGAATAAACTTCACTCATTGAAAGTTTTAAGCCTAAAGAATACTTCCCTAAAAATTATGTCTCTGCCCTCACTTAAAGAACACTTCGACTCGATAGCCGAGAATGGTGGTTTCTGCCGTCGCCTGCAGCGAGGGTTTCGCGCGCAGTTGCAAGGTTATTACCAGTTCCACGTGGAGCCTGGCTTGCGCGTTTTGGAAGTTGGCTGTGCGACCGGCGATTTATTGGCTTCACTTAAGCCTGGCAGGGGACTAGGGATTGACCTCAGTCCGAAGATGGTTGCTACAGCGCGTGCGAATCACAAAGCCGAAGACCTTGAGTTCCGCGAAGGAGACCTCCATTCGCTGGAGCTCGATGAAACCTTCGACGTGATCATCCTGGATTACTTGATTGGCTACCTTCACGATGTACATACCTGTATCGCAGCATTACAGCGACTCAGCCACGCCCGGACGCGCATCTATATTGTATCGCTCAATCATGTGTGGGCACCCCTCTTAAAGCTGGCCACTTGGATCAAATTGGCCAATCCTCAACCTCAGAGCAACTGGCTGAGCCGCCAGGACATAAAAAATATCCTGGAGCTCAACAACTTCGAGACGGTTGGCTGCACCTGCGAGCAGTTGCTACCCTTCCGCATCCCGCTGCTCGAAGTTTTTTTTAATCGTTTTCTGGTGCGCATGCCTGGCTTTCGTAATTTTGGCATGTCGGATACGGTGGTGGCCAGGCCACTCTTACCGACAAAACTCGAAGGCGATATCTCCTGCTCGGTCGTCGTCCCGGCACGCAACGAGTCGGGCAACATCCGAGCAGCACTGGAGCGCATCCCCACGCTGGGCCAGCAGACCGAGGTGATTTTCGTCGAAGGCCATAGCGAGGACGACACCTGGGCGGTCATCCAGCGTGAAGTCGCCGCTTACGAAGGGCCGCATACAGTTCGGTGTCTGCAACAACCGGGCAAGGGCAAGTGGGATGCGGTCTTCGCCGGGTTTTCCGTGGCTACGGGCGATGTCCTGGTCATTCAGGATGGCGACCTGACGGCGCCGCCGGAAGACTTGCCCAAATTCTATGAGGCAATCACCAGCGGGCGCTGTGAGTTTGCCAACGGCTGTCGCTTGGTCTACCCGATGGAGCAGCAGGCCATGCGCTTTCTCAATCTGCTGGGCAACAAATTCTTTGCCGCCGCCCTGAGCTTTGTCATGGGACAGCCGGTCAAAGACAGCCTGTGTGGCACCAAAATGCTCCTGCGTTCTGATTACGAGCGGCTCTTACAGCGCATCGAATTACTGGGCGACTTCGATCCATTCGGCGATTTTAACCTCCTGTTCGGCAGTGCCATGCTCGATTTAAAGATACGCGACATCCTCGTGCGCTACCGGGACCGCTCCTACGGGGCGACGAATATCTCCCGCTTCCAGCACGGCTGGATCCTGTTCAAAATGACCTGGTTCGGCCTGCGGAAGATTAAATGCTTCCGGATGAGTCCCCCATAAGTTGCGCCGCACGGAGGCGGGCAAAGCTGTTTTCATTCGTCGTTGCCGCAACGGACCGCAGCGACGCACTGCTCCAGCGCGAAGCCCTCCCAGGAGGCACCGAGTTTTGGGTTGCCCAACAGTGTATCACGATCGGGCAGCCCCAGTAACGCGTGCAGTAGCCCCGAATCGCGGATTGAGCGGGGGGTCGGTATTTTAGACGCAGGGCGGCAGAGCCAACTCTCTGCTACGATAGGGCGTAAATTGACAGGTTTCGGCCTACTAAGCGCGTGCGATACGGCGTCGACTGCATGCGGTTAGCATGGCTAGTGCACCCAAAAGTAAGCTGGCTGTAGCTGGTTCCGGTACGGGGACCAGCGGATTTATTGGGTTGTCTTCGAAGGTATTGTCGGAGGCACCGAATAGTTTTATGTCGGCGTTGCCATTGTTCTCAATGCGATAGCCGTAGACCACTTGATCGGATGCGACGACAGAAGTACCTTCAAAAAACTTGTCGATTCTGGCGGCGGTGAACCACATGTCCTGATTGAACGAGTCTGCAGCATTTCTGTATCCCGAACGCCAGCCATATGCATCATCAAATTCCAATGTGTTTGCTCCTGCTATGGGCAAACCATCGACTCCAAGTGGAGTCAACTCGAAAAAAGTATTCCCATTACGTTCCGCCACGACGATATAGTCATCGGTCGTCCATGCATAATGAAAGAGCAGATCGAAGTCATGTTGACCCACAGGCGGTAAATTATTTATGCTACCATCATAGAATATATAGTTCATCAGATTTGTATTGGTGGCCGATTGAATGACAGCATCTTCGAATGCGGCCAGGCCATCATCCTGGATCCTGACTGTAGTTGGCGATGTGCTGTTGTAAACGCCGACCCCACCGTTTCCGGAACTCACACCCGTATCGGCTTGGAAGTTATTATTACGAATCACAGCGTTTCCGAGATTGTAGAAGTCGAGGTTTTTTGGGCCTCCGTCGTTAATGGTGATGTTAGTCACAAAGACAGCATCACTTGTGGTGGTCACAGAGCTAGCTTCGGTGCTTTGGGTAAGCGATAGGTTGTTTATCATGTAGGAAACACTGGTGATCTCCACCGCGTTAGCGTCCCGATTGACTGTGAGAACAACAGCAAATGCTTGCTGTGTGGCGCAAACAAGCGCCAATAATAAATACAGATGTGTCTTGATAGATATCAACATAATGCTGTAGCGTGCTGAAACGATTTTGGGTCGTCAAGTTTTAAAATAATGTAAATTTTTGGCCAGAGTAGTGAGTTTGCTGCTAGCGCTTATCAAATAAATAAGAGGCGATACCTTTGTTGAAATCGTATTTTTCGAATTCGGCGCTGTACATGTGTGTATGCTCAATTTGCACGGTATAGCCGGAGGGGAAGGCAAATTCGAGGTCCTCGGCTGGGGCGGCGAATCGGATTTCGATCAATTGGTCAAATGAACCCACACTGACAAGCGAAGACCGCGCGATTTCGAGCCCGGTCTCCAGGTCGATTTGGTGCAGGATGACCATATCTGTAAAGGCATGGTTCTCCAGAATAGCAACTTCGCGTCCATCCTGGGTCTCGTCGGGCAAACGGCGGAGGGTTCTCCTGAAATCCCCATTTTTGAACTGCCACGAAAGGATAGGGATAGCGCATTCCATCGCCATAAGCACACGGTTGACCCGCGTCAGATCGGCATCATCCTCAGCCAGAAGTGGACTGTTCTGGTCATACCACAGCTCTCCGTTGACCATCCCCACTGATAGGCGCAAATTTTCATACTGCAAAGTTTGCAGAAATCGATTGGGTTCCCTCGCCATAATCCTCAGGTCGAGCACGGCACCTTCTGAAGCATATTTCCCAGAGACAACCAGACTGGTCATTTTATCGAAACGAGTGGCTTCGATATGATATCGCAAGAGAGTTCCCAGCGGATCGGAGGCGACACCTTCGCGCCGATTCATCCGATCTGTATCCCGATCTTGTGCGGTCGAAGAGGCTTCCTTTTCTTCTTTAGCTTGCAACCTTAGGTTTTCGACAAAGAGGAAGCCTCCCACGGATCCAGCAATAAATATGAAAACGAGTATTGCCAGAAAAGTGTAATACTTAACTTTGGGCACCGGATGTCCTAAAACGGTGACCCAGTCGCTGCCGACACTGCTTTTCATAGGTGAATTTAAACTAATCCCCGCGTTTGGCGCGATAATTTCCAGGTTGTTTACTTTTTATTCTTTGTTTCTGAAACAAGGGCATGATCGTTGACTCGATATGCTGAAATGCAACCTGTAGCCCCCCTTTTTGGTAAGCAAGTCCAATCTCGGCCTCCACTGCAGTGGGCTCACCGAGGGAGGCGAGAAATTGGTTGGAAGTCATTTGAATAAACACTTCGGCCCGATCTTTTACCCGGATGTCGGGCTGTTGCAAAATCCACTGGCGTGCGTAGAGCGCCAGGACGGCGTCGCCGATCCAGGCTTTGCTGCGCTTGTCCTCGGTGTTCAAGGGGCTAGATTTTTTCTACGATACCGTCGGCGAGTCCGTATTTGATGGCTTCATCAGCGGTCATGTAGAAATCACGATCGGTGTCTTTTTCAATTTTCGCGAGTGGCTGCCCGGAAGACTCGGCGAGAATGGCGTTGAGCTCATCGCGCAGCCGCTCCATTTCCTGTGCCTGGATATGGATATCGACCGCGACGGCGATCATCTGGCCGGAGATAAGTGGTTGGTGGATCAGCACGCGGGAGTGGGGATAGAGGAAGCGCTTGCCTTTATCCGCTCCACAGAGAAGGATCGAGCCCATACTGGCAGCCATGCCGGTGACGACGACTTTGATCGGCGAGGTGATCAGCTTCATAGTGTCATACACAGCCATACCTGCTGTAATGGAGCCACCGGGGGTGTTGATGTAGAAAGTGATTTCTTTGCCGGGTGCCTGCATTTCAAGGTAGAGGAGTTTCTCGGTCACGTCGCGGGCGGACTTATCAGAAACTTCGCCCCAGAGGAAAACTTGACGTTTTTTGAGGAACGTATCGTGGATCTTGATGGATTTCTCTTCCTTGTCTTTGGATGTATCTTTGTCGGCCATGTTGAAACTTTGGTTGGATTGAAAAAGTGCATTGAGAGCATAGCTGAGCCAGGTTTCAAGCTATGTCTTCTAAAATGCACGCTTCTTGAAGCGAATGGGGCGGTTGCTTATCTACCCGCTGGCGGGAAGCTCTTTAGAATGTCACTAACAATTTTTTGCACTTCTTCGTCGGTGGGAGCGCTCCAACCGAGGCGTTTGGTGTAGGCCCCCCGCCAGACGAGCTCTTTGGAGCTGTTGTCGATGATATCAATAATAAAGGTGCCTTCTTCATACTGGTTGATATCAATACGGCTATATCCGGAATAACCGTAATAGGGGTGGCGACGGAAGGGAGCGGGACCGACGCCGAGGTCGTTAATTTCCGTTTTTGTTTTTGTCACCGTATTGAAGGTGACGCGAAAGTCGGGGTCGTCGCAGTCTTGGCTGAGCCCTTTCGCCAGAAGTGTTCGTTGGATGGCTTGCTCGATCCGTCGGTCAACGATCGGGCTGAGCACGACATCCTGGTAGTTTGCGCGGGTTTCGCGGTCATCGATGACGAAGCATTGATACGTGCCAATTTTGGCAACGGCTGCCCGGTCATAATCGACTCGGGTGGGGGAAACACAACCGGAGAAGACGATAGAGGCTAGGATCAAGAATATCAGCGGATGCTTCATGACCGATAATTTATTGGCGCATGTCTTCATGGTAGTATGTATGTGCCTCAGGCACGAGCTATTGTCGAGCTAAATGAATTCAGGGAAATTTTCCTGTGAGCCGTGAATGGTCAAAATCTTAACCTGATCACCTTCAATCCAGAGCTTAAACGCTTTATCCTGAATTTCAAATATTTGCGGCAATTCCCCCAATTCATCCGGGTAGCTGGCTTTTTCGGCGGTGATGAGGTGGTAGACGGCACCGTTTTTGAAGCAGATCATACTGAGCTTGGCTCCCTTATATTCGAAAGTCACACAGCCGATGGTGGGCATTTCCTCTAGTAGTGCGGGCAATCTTTGTGGCGAAGGGGACTGGTGACTGGTGAGGTAGTCCTGCAAATTACGCACACTCGCGTCACGCATGTCGAATCTCGAAGGTCTGAGGGAGTCGATCTCGTTGGATAGGAATTGGATGACCGAAGGGATGTCTGCCGGGATGCCTGCATAAGCGTAAGCGTTTGGTGTGGGGGACTCGCTGGGCAATTTGAGCAGGATCAGAGCAAAGAGGAAAAGCGCCGCAAGGCCGACCCAAGGTGCGAAGCGGAGAATGCGTGGGCGGGTTTGACTGGGGAACGGAGTGGAATTCTCGGCTGTTTCCTGGGTAGCGTCTGTGCTCGGGTGGCTCGGCTTGTGTGCTGCGTGCAGGCGCATGCCCGCTAGAATTCTGTGCTCGAGGTCAGCGGGCGCTTCGATGTGTTCGAGGTGTTGACTGATGCGTGCGTCGACGGCCTGCTGGGCTTCAAACCAGGCGCTCAGCTCGGCATCGGATTCCAGCAAGGCGAAGGCTTCGGCCAGGGCCGGGTCTTGCCGGTCGTCAGGGACACCGGGGCGGCAGAGTTCGAGGCGTTGTTGGGCTTCTTCGCGGGTCATGGCAAAATTTTCTTATTGGGCAATCAAGCGGTCTGGCAGGATCAGGCGGTCTCGCTTTCCTTGCGTTGGAAGATGTCGCGGAGTTGGGCTTTACCGCGGGATAGGCGCGACATGATGGTGCCGATGGGCACGTCGAGAACTTCGGCGATCTCTTTGTAGGAGAGGTCTTTCATGTAAAAAAGGGCGAGTGGCTGACGGTAAACTTCGTCAACCTCTGCAAGGGCTTCCAGCGCCAGATTGGCATCCATCGAGCGCCGGATGTGTGGTTCGACGCTACCGCCGACCACTTCGAGCATCTCGGGTTCATAGTGGTCCATCCGGCGATCCTTGTTGCGGCGCTTGAGGAACTCGCGGTAGAGGGTGGTGAAGAGCCAGGATTTGACTTTGGAGTGGTCACGCAGGCTGTCGCCTTTTTCCGCATAGATGTAAAAAGTCTGCTGGGCAAGGTCGCCCGCCTCATGCTCGTTTTTAGCCAGACTATAGCCAAAGCGATAGAGCGGTTGGTAGTAGGCACTCACAATTTCTTCGAAGTTCAAGTTGTTTGGTTTTTCCATGTGAGCGTCGGCAGTTGCAGATTATTCCCGGCGTGTGTCGAATCTAGAGAATGAGCATGGCATCTCCATAGCTGTAGAAGCGATACTTTTGATCTATAGCTTCCGCGTAAAGTTCCTTCAACCACGGAATGCCGTCCTCGCAGCCTGGGGTGAGGAAGGCTGCGACAAGGCAGAGCAAGGTGGATTTGGGCAGGTGGAAATTTGTAATCAGGGCATCGACTGCGGCAAATTGGGCGGGGGGATAGATGTAAATATCGGCCTCCGTCTGGACGGAGCCGGATGGGCTGAGGCAGGATGCCGGATCGCGTTGCATGCGGCGAATGGCGTCTTCGATGGAGCGCACGGAGGTCGTGCCGACGGCGATACGGGGCCCGCTCCCGGCATCCTGTAGTGCGGCCCATGCCGGGGCCGGGATCTCATACCATTCGTGGTGGATGTTGTGATCTTGAATGTTTTCGACCTGGATTGGATGAAAGGTGCCGATGCCGACCTGGAGGGTGAGGTCATAAAAGCGCGCTCCCTGATGGGTCAAGCCGGCGATGAGTTCGGGAGTAAAATGGAGCCCGGCAGTGGGCGCGGCCACGGCGATACGTTTTTGGTAATCGGCATAGACGGTTTGGTAGCGCTCATTATCGTTGGCGCGGCGCGGGTCGGTCTCGGTCCGCTCGATGTAGGGCGGGAGCGGGAGGATGCCCAGGCGCTCGGAGAGGTCGATAATCGATTCGTCGCGCTCGGGGTGGAGGCGGACCTTGTAGTTCCCGTTGGCACCGACTTCAAGCACCTCGGCCTGATATTCCCCCGCGACTCCGAACTGGCCTGCGTTGAGTGTTTTCTTGCCCGGTTTGAGCAGGCACCACCAGGTTTGTGCATCTTCGGCCGGTTGGAGGAGCAGGCACTCGACCTTGCCGCCGGTCGGGCGTTGGCCAAAGATGCGGGCTTTGAGGACAGCCGCATTATTGCGAAAAAGGCGGGCATTGGGCGGCAGAAATTGGCTGATTTTCGAGAAGTGGGTGTGAGTGATCCGTCGGCTCTGGCGGTCGACGACCATGAGACGCGAGGCATCGCGCTGTGCGGCGGGCTCCTGTGCAATCAGTTCCGGAGGCAGGTGGTAGTCGAAGAGAGAAATGTTCATTTTTAGTCTTTAATAATCAGCGTGCTTTGTTGCACTGGAGTAATGAGTTCAATCACACCAGACATTCGTTCGCAAATTGATGCCATCATTCGCCGCGCAGGGCATATATGGAGGTATCTTTGACGGGGATGCCAAGCAAGAACGCATTGCCGCGCTAGAGGCACAGATGTCGGAGCCCTCCTTTTGGGAGAATCAGTCGATTGCGCAAAAAGTCATCGCAGATGCCAACCGCCTAAAAGGGGCGGTCAATCCGGCCAAGGCGTTTAATGCCGAACTGGGGGACTTGCAGGCCATGCTGGAGCTGGTCGACGAGATGAAGGGCGCGCCCGAAGCTGACGATTATGCGCAGGAAATCGTCGGCACCGTTGAGCGCCTCGACTCGAAGCTGGACGCTCTGGAGCTCGCCTCATTCCTGACGGGCCCTCACGATAGTTGTAACGCCTTTCTCACGATCAACTCGGGAGCGGGTGGCACGGAAAGTTGTGATTGGGCGGAGATGCTCCTGCGGATGTATACACGCTGGGGAGAGAAGGCCGGATTTGAAGTGGAGGCGCTGGACATCATGCCGGGCGAAGAAGCCGGGATCAGCTCGGCCACGCTTCGGATCGCAGGGCTCAACGCTTTCGGCTACGCCAAAGCGGAGCGCGGCGTGCACCGGCTGGTGCGGATCAGTCCGTTCGACTCGAACGCGCGGCGGCATACCTCATTTTGTTCGGTCGATGTGATCGCGGAGGTCGAGGATGATGTCGATATAGAGATCGACGAGGCCGATATCCGGACCGATGTGTACCGCGCGAGTGGCAAGGGCGGGCAGCACGTTAACCGGACGGAGTCAGCCGTTCGTCTGACCCACATTCCTTCTGGCATTGTGGTCACCTGCCAAAACGACCGTTCGCAGATTAAAAACAAAGCCACTGCGATGAAGACCCTGAAGTCTCGCCTCTATGAAAAGCGGGAAGATGAGAAGCGCAGCGAGATGGAGCGATTTTACGGGGAGAAGGGCGAGATCGCCTGGGGAAACCAGATACGCTCGTATGTTTTTCAGCCCTATCAGATGGTCAAGGACCTGCGCACTGGCGAGGAAACCGGGAACGTGCAGGCCGTGATGGATGGCGAGCTGGACCCGTTTGTGCATGCCTGGCTTCGTGCTGGTGGGCCGATTTCGCGGAAAGCGGCGGGCGAACGTGAATTTGGGGATGGGTGAGGCGTGAACAATTTCGATGCTATTGAAGTCAAATGGGGCTGAGTGGAAAAGGGAGTAATATCATTAATAAGTAAAGAATATGCAGTTGCCGAAACTGCCTCCGAGGGCTTACTTTCTTGGTATTGTTAAAATTTTTGACGATAAACCTTATGCCGCAAAATATCGTGCCCCGCCTGACTAGAATGAGGTTTCAAGTGGACAGAACGAAGATACATTCAAATATCATGGAGCGAGACATTGTGAAAGAAAACATATTTTCTAGTTTGGAATCAACAATCAAAGGTGCTATGGCATTGATTGACCCGAAAGGAACTAATGGTGAAATTAGTCAGGCAATGAACATCGTCAGTATTGCATTTGGTCAAGTCGCGACAGGCAACCACATGTCGTCTAAAAGTTTATATGAAGAGGCTAGTCGAATAAATAAGTTAGAATGCGACACTCTTGAGTCGGCAAAAAATTATGAACAAAGTAATCGCCAAAATTTTCCTTGAATGCGCTCGTGCAATTGAAGCAAGCGAATTGATCACATGGGTTTCAACAACTGATAAAGAATTCAGCTTTCAAAACTGGTTTGCTGACAGGCTCAAAGCTATCGGACTCAATTTTGATGAGCCTTCGAGGAATGCTTATCCTGATTTCCGTTTGGTGGATTACCCAGTTGGGTTTGAGATCAAGGGACTGGGATTTCCAGGAAGAGAGGCAAGCTATGACTGCAATAGTCAAGTGCCGTCAGGTCGGCACAACGGAAGAGAGATTTATTATGTGTTTGGTCGTTATCCTGCTCAAACAAAAGAAAAGGCGTACCCTGTTTATGATCTGGTCATGTGTCATGGAGATTTTCTGAATGCAGATCACAGTTACATTCATAAAAACAAGAATTTAAAAGGATTTGGAAGCTACGGAGACATCATGATTCGTGATAGGAAGATGTATGTAGCTCCAACTCCGTATGCGCTCACAGTTGGCACCGAGAGGCAGATTACTTTTATCGCACCCGATTCATTCAAGGATGATACTGGCCTTAAGCAATTTGGGAGTTTCGCCCGAGTAGAATCAAAGAAACTTATCCGCGGCTACAGCTTCGATATGTTGACCCATGAGCTCAAGCCGACTCATGTTCCGAATCCAAGTGCAGGAACAAAACACTTGTTTCGAGTATTCCGCTCTCTGAAGTCCACAGGACCAACCGTGATATTAAAATAATATGGACCTTTGTTTTACAGGACTTTTTTCAGGAGCTGGTGGTCTTGATCTCGGATTTGAAATGGCCGGATTTAAGCACTCATATTCATCAGATATAGACACATGGAGCGTGCGAACTTTAAGAGACAATCGTCCAAATTGGGATACTACAGAGGCTGATGTTCGAGAACTTGCTCCATCAGAATTACCAGACTCTGACGTTTTGCTTGCTGGGTTTCCTTGCCAAGGATTTTCGCTTGGAGGGAACCGCCAAGAGAGTGATGAAAGGAATTTTCTCTTCAAAGAAGTCGTTAGACTTGCTAAGGCCAAGCGGCCTAAATTTGTCATTATTGAGAATGTCCTTAATTTGCGGACGATGAAAGAACCCGAAAGCGGAAAGCCTTTTGTTGATGTAATCTCTGCGCATTTCGAATCACTAGGGTACAACATTAAACATAATATTTTCAGGGTGTCGGGTTTTGGGGTTCCACAAACCCGTCGAAGATTTATCTTCATTGCGAGCTTAGACTCGTTTCCAAAGATGTTTCATTGGCCAGTTCCTGAACCTGACACACCAGCATCCGCTTATCTCGCAGATATAGCAGCTAACCCTTTTATAGCAATTCCCAATCATAGTCCCGAGTGGGGATTCAAGAGTCGGGTTCATGAAGAAACGGGTGAGCCGTTCGATCCATCAGAGGCTCCAGTTCCCTGTAGATTTTCCCGGACTGGTTCAGACGGGCACCCGATCCGTACACTGGATGCACCATTTCCAGCGGTAGATACCGCTACAGTATGGGGGTGGGCTCAGGGAAATGTAACAGCGGAAAGAAAGTCTAAAGATCGCATTAACGGTGCTTTTGTCAGAAACAAGGACACTGATTTAAAACTTTGGAGAATTAGTGCTAGCAAGCTTAGAAGCTTCACTGATCGCGAATATGCAAGATTGCAAACTTTTCCAGATTCGTGGGTTTTTCATGGAGGAAATAAACGTCATATCCATAGACAAATTGGTAATGCGGTTCCTGTTCAATTCGCATTCAGGATTGCAAGATTTCTGAAGGCTGTCCACTTTGCACAAGTTTCAGGTAGAGAAATGAAGTCTTTTAGTCGAGGAAGGGCATCGCAGATCGAACTCGAACTATGAATGCTGCAAGCATGCGGTACTGGGCGACGACGCTAACGCGCTGCGCCACACCACAACGATAGATGATCGCACCTTCGACCAACCAGCTCACCTATGAGGCGGCCCAGCGGGCCTTTGCCGATCAGAGCCTGTTTGAGAACAAGACTTGGCGTTATTCGCCGCAGGCCTTTCCGTTGAGCCCGGCCCAACTCAAGCAGATTGAGCAGATCGGCCAGGCCTGCTACGAATTTTATCGGGCTCAGGAGACGCTCTACCTGCGTTCTGCCGAAAACAAAAACCTGCTACGGAATCGCCCGCTGAAGGCACCCTGGGTGGCGGCTTATCTGGACCGCGGCAAGCCGCAGGCCCTGATTGAGCATGCGCGGGCCAAAGCACTCCGTGGGGCGGTCCCGATGGTGATCCGTCCGGACTTGTTGGTTACGGAGCGCGGCTTTGCCATGACGGAGATCGACTCGGTGCCCGGTGGCATCGGGCTGACAGCCTTTCTCAATCGGCTCTATGCGGACGTGCATGGCGAGGCCTTGATCGGGGCGGGGACTCAGGATATGGTGGAGGCCTTTTACACCGCGCTGGCGGGCCAGGCGCCCCATGTGAATGCGCCCTACATCGCGATACTGGTGAGCGACGAGGCCGCGACCTACCGACCGGAAATGGAGTGGCTGGCCTCGCAGTTGCGCCAGCTTGGGCGACGGGTGCACGTCTTCCACCCGGACGATGTCATGCCGCTGGGCGATACCATTTGCGTCGGCATCGATGGCGACCCGCAGCGGGTCGATGTGATCTACCGCTTTTGGGAGTTGTTCGATCTGGCCAACGTATCCATCGGCGAATTTCTGCTCAAGGCGGGCGAGGCCACGCAGGTCAGTCTGACCCCACCCATGCGCCCCTTCCAGGAGGAAAAGCTCAACCTGGCCCTCTTTCATCACCACATGCTGGAGGACTACTGGCAGGAAAGTCTCTCCAAGTCAGCCTACAAGACACTTTTAAAAGTGATTCCGCAGACCTGGGTGATGGACCCTGTCGAACTGCCACCCAACGCCGTGCTCGACGCGCCCTACGTCGGTGGTCGTCCCATGACCGACTGGTCGCAGCTGATCGAGGCCAGTAAGAAAGAGCGCAACCTGATCATTAAAATCAGCGGCTTTCACGAGAGTGCCTGGGGCGCGCGGAGTGTGACGCTCGGCAGCGATTGTTCCCGCGCCGACTGGGAGAGCGCGATCGAGCGGGCCATTGCCATGGCCGATACCTCGCTGCATATCTTGCAGACCTACGAAAAGCCCAAACGCCTGCGCCATCCGGTCTATGCGGATGATGGCAGTCTCTACCAAATGGAAGGCCGTATGCGACTTTGTCCTTACTACTTTGTCAATGAGAGTGAGAAAGCAGCCCAGCTACAGGGGATCTTGGCCACACTTTGCCCGGCCGATAAAAAAATCATCCATGGGATGAAAGATGCGGCCCTGCTGCCCTGTGTCCTGAACCCGTCCTCCGGCTGTTGAGTGCTTGAAGCGGAAAAGAGGTGACCCGTTAAAAAATTTCCGCAAGGAAAGCGGCGTTCCGGTGAAAACGGCCCCTTTTTTGCTTTCACGCTTTCATCTGAACTCGAAAACGCCTATGTACTGAGCATTAATTCAGTCATCACCTATTTGTATAGACACTATGAGCACAACAGCCACAAAACCTAAAAAAACTGCCGCTAAGAAAAAATCCTCTGCCAAGAAGGACGCAACGAAGGCTTTCCGCTTCGATGTGGGCACCAGCAAGGCCTCGATCAAAATTTCGATTCTCAATCACTTGCGCTACACTCTAGCCCGCCACCCGGAGAGCGCGACCAAAGATGAATGGTGGACGGCTACTTGCTATGCTGTGCGCGACCGCATGCTGGACCGGTTCATGAAAACTCAGAAAGCGCATTTTGAAAAAAAGGTGCGTCGCGCTTATTACCTGAGCCTGGAGTATTTGATGGGCCGCTTGCTGATTAATAATCTGCACAACTCCGGGCTCTTTGAGCCGACCCGCGACGCACTGGCGGAGCTGGGGCAGGACTTTACCGAAATCGCCGATGAAGAGGCCGATATGGGCTTGGGTAACGGCGGCCTCGGGCGTCTGGCTGCCTGCTTCCTCGACTCGCTGGCCACGCTGGATCTGCCGGCCATCGGCTATGGCATCCACTACGAGTTTGGTCTCTTTCGTCAGGAGTTTAAGGACGGCCACCAAATCGAACACCCCGATGTTTGGATGGAGAAGGGCTGCCCCTGGGAAGTCATGCGCCCGAACTTTGCACAAGAAGTGCAGCTCTACGGCCGGGTGGAGCATCGCATGGATGACAAGGGCGAATTCTCCCCGGTATGGGTCGATACCAAGGTGATCGAGGGCGTGCCTTACGACATCAGCATCGTCGGCTACGGCGGCGAAACGGTCAATTTTCTCCGCCTCTGGGATTCCAAGTCCACTCACGAGTTCGATCTGGATATCTTCAACGAGGGCGGCTACGTCGAAGCGGTCCGCGAGAAGGCAATGGGCGAGACCATTTCAAAAGTGCTCTACCCGAATGACTCTACGGAAAACGGCAAAGAGCTGCGCCTGGTGCAGCAATACTTTTTTGTCAGTTGCTCGCTCAAGGATATCATCCGCCGCTTTCACGCCAGCCATGGTGAGGATTGGACTAAATTTGCCGATTACAATGCCCTGCAGCTCAACGACACGCACCCCGCGATCGCCATCCCTGAGCTCATGCGCTTGTTGATCGACGAAAATGGGATGGACTGGGACCAAGCGTGGGCGATCACCAGCAGCGTGTGCAACTACACCAACCACACCCTCCTTCCGGAGGCACTCGAAAAATGGAGTGTCCCGCTTTTTGAGAAAGTGTTGCCGCGCCACCTCGAAATCATTTATGAGATCAATGCCCGCTTCCTCGAAAACGAAGTCGAAGCGCAATGGCCTGGCGATGACGCCAAGAAGTCGGAGCTCTCGATCATCGAAGAAGGAAACCCCAAAATGGTTCGCATGGCCTACCTCTCCGTCGTTGGCTCGACCAAGGTCAATGGTGTGGCCGCACTGCACACCGACCTGCTGAAAAAGAACCTCTTCGCCACCTTCCATGAGCTGTATCCGAACAAGTTGATCAACATGACCAACGGTATCACGCCCCGCCGCTGGTTGCTCGCCTGTAATCCCGGGCTGAGTGAGCTGATCGCGGAAAAGGTCGGCAGTGACTGGCCCAAGCAGCTCGACCAATTGCAGGGCCTGAGCAAATTTGCCGACGATACCGCATTTCAAAAGCGTTTCATGGCGATTAAGCGGGCCAACAAGCAAGCCTTCGCCGATTTTGTTCTGGCGGATTCCGGCACCGTGATCAGTCCGGACGCACTCTTCGATGTGCAGATCAAGCGTTTGCACGAGTATAAGCGCCAGCATCTGAACCTGCTGTATATTCTGACGCTGTACCGTCGTCTGTTGAACGATCCGAACTACGCCATGAATCCGCGTGTATTCATCTTCGGGGCCAAGGCCGCACCCGGCTACGCACTGGCCAAGAACATCATTCGCGCCATCAATAAAGTCGCGGAAAAGATCAACAATGACACCCGTATCCAGGACAAGCTCAAGATCGTCTTCCCGCATAACTACCGGGTGACCATGGCCGAGAAAATGATCCCCGCCGCCGACCTCTCCGAGCAGATATCGACTGCCGGCAAGGAGGCCTCCGGCACGGGTAACATGAAGCTCGCTTTGAACGGGGCTCTCACCATTGGCACCCTCGACGGGGCGAATGTGGAGATCGGCGAAGAAGTCGGTGATGAAAACATCTTCATCTTTGGCAATACCGTCGATCAGGTCGACGCCATCCGCGAGCGGGGTTATAACCCATACGACTATTACAATAGTAACTGGGAGCTCAAATCAGTCATCGACTGGCTGCGCTCGGATTATTTCACGCCTGGCGAACACGATGCCTTTGCCCCGCTGTGCAGCAGCCTGCTTGAGGGGGGGGACCCCTTCCTTTGCTTGGCCGACTATGCGGATTATGTGCGTGCACAGGGAGACGTGGACAAGGCCTTCAGTGATAAAAAGCGTTGGGCCCGTATGGCGATTATGAATACGGCCCGCGTCGGCAAGTTCTCATCTGATCGTACGATTAGCGAATATGCCAAGCACATCTGGAAGCTCAAGCCGGTCAAGGTGGGGGCGTAGGGCTTGCTCGGCAGCTGACGCAGACGGGGGCGTCCGCAAGCGGACACGCCACGGTGCTGTTGGTCGTGGCGTGCTCGCTTGCGAGCGCCTGCGGCGTTGTTGGCCTCCGCACCTCCGATACGTGCTGACGCAGACGGGGCGTCCGCAAGCGGACACGCCACGGGGAGGGCTTGTTAGCCACTTTGGTGGGCGGCGGCATGTCCGCCGAAGCTGGTAGAGCGAAGGAGGGAGCCAACCCACCTATGCTACGCTTGCCATGAGCGAAATTCTCACAATGATTCTTCGGCTATGCGTATGCTTCTTTGGATCTTTATCGGTGCCCTGCTTGGTGTGGCGCTGCTACCTTATGCGCTCTTTCGCCAAAGCGAGCTTCCGCCGGGCACGAATCTAAGCAGTCCGAACTTTAGCTATAGTCATGCGCGCTTGCTGGTCGATCATACTGCATGGGATGCTTCGCGTGAGGCTTACGTGCAAAAGCATGAGATCTTCGACACGATTTTGGAAGAAATCGAAGCGGCCGAGACCTTTATCATCGCCGATTTCTTTTTGTGGAATCCCTGGCACGGAGCGGTCGAAGCTTCCGGTGAGCTACGCTCATTGGCTGAAGAGTTGGCCGACGCGCTGATTAGCCGGCGTATTCGCAATCCCGAAATGCCCATCCTGGTCATCACCGATCCAGTCAACCGCATTTACGGCGACCAGGCACCTGCTTTTTATGATCGTATGGCTGGGGCCAATATACCGGTCGTCTTCACGGATGTGAGCCAGTTGCCCGACTCCAACCGTCTGTATGCGCCGCAGGCTGCGTTTTGGAGTCAATACTTGCCAGAGAGCGAGCAACGACTGGTGCCCAACCCCTTTGATTCCGAGGGGGACAAGCTGACTTTCGCCCAGCTCGGACGCTTGCTCTACTTCAAGGCCAATCACCGGAAAGTGCTTATCACCGGGCGTCGGGATTCAGCGCCCCGGCTGTTAACCGGCAGTTTCAATCCGGCCGATGGGAGTGCGAACCATTCGAACCTGGGCGTGGTGGTGGATGGGGCCGTGGCGATTTATGCGGCCCATTCCGAATTGGAGATAGCCGGGTGGTCTGCGGCGGACCCGGCGCAGGTGCAAGGTGGCTTGGGCTTGCTTGCGGCAGAGGCGATCACTCGGATACGTGGGGCCTTGCCCCGTGCGGATGCCCTACCGGAGGCGGCCACCGGAGCTTCCGGCGTGGCCTACCGCAGCGAGGGTGCCATCCAGCATGAACTGACCTTACAGCTCAACCGCACCGGACCCGGCGACCGGATCGACGCGGGGATTTTCTACTTCTCCGACCGCAAGGTGGTGGCCGCGCTGCTTGAGGCCGTTGCCCGTGGCGCCCGCCTACGCCTGATTATGGATGCCAATCGCGATGCCTTCGGGCGCAAGAAGAGTGGTGTGCCCAACCGCGCTGTCGCGGCCGAGTTAATGCAAGCGGGTGGTGCGGTTGAAGTTCGCTGGGCGGCCACGCATGGCGAGCAATTTCATAGCAAAGTGTTGCGCATTCGGGGATCACTGCAGGACTCGCTCTTCCTCGGCTCGGCCAACTGGACCCGGCGCAATTTGGCGAATCTGAACCTGGAGGCGAATCTACTCTTTCAGGAGAGCGGTGAGCTGGGCAGCGAGTTTGACCGCTACTTCGAAACGCTCTGGACAAACAGCAGTGGGAATCTGGAAACCTTGCCCTACGAGGACTGGGCGGAGACAGGCTGGTCCCTGCGCTGGAAGACTTGGCTCTATCGCTTCCAGGAGTGGAGTGGGGCTTCGACTTTTTAGCGTGACCTCAACTCAGTTAGGTATTTGGTGGAGCTGTCATGTCGCCTTCAGGTACCGAAAACCAAAACCCCGAACAAGTCGCCCGAGATGCGATCGATGCACAGCTTCGGGCCTCCGGTTGGGCGGTACAGAGTAAGGACGCTTACGATCCACGCGCGGGCGAAGGGCAGGCTGTGCGGGAATACACGACTGATGTGGGTCCGGCGGATTATGTGCTTTTTGTAGATCGGAAGGCCGTGGCTGTGGTGGAGGCCAAGAAGGAGACTTTGGGGCATAAGATCACCATTGCGGAGGACCAAACGGCCGGCTACGCGAAGGCCAAGCTGAAATGGGTGAAAAACAAGGAACCACTCCCATACCTCTATGAGGCGACCGGCGTCATCACCCGCTTCACCGATGCCCGCGATCCCAAGCCGCGCTCACGAGAGGTCTTCACCTTCCACCGCCCCGAGACTTTGCGGGAGTGGCTCGCCGCTGGCAGCTCACTCCGCACCCGCTTGCAGGATGATGTGCCGCCGCTCGATCCCGCGGGCCTTCGCGCCTGCCAGATTCGCGCGATTACCGATCTCGACGTCTCCTGTGCCGCCGCCCGCCCCCGCGCCCTCATCCAGATGGCCACCGGCTCGGGCAAGACCTTTACCGCCATCACCTTCATCTATCGCCTGCTCAAGTTCGCCCGCGCCAAACGCATCCTCTTCCTCGTCGATACCCGCAACCTCGGCGAGCAGGCCGAGCAGGAGTTTATGGCCTACACGCCGAGCGACGACTCCCGCAAGTTCACCGAGCTCTACAGCGTGCAGCGCCTCCGCAGCTCCGCCGTGCCGAAGGACGCGCAGGTCTGCATCAGCACCATCCAGCGCATGTATTCCATCCTGCAGGAAAAGCCCCTCGACGAGTCGGACGAGGAGACCAACCCCGCCGAGGCCCGCCCGCGCCGGAAGGATCCCTTTCCGGTGGCCTACAACCCGAAGGTGCCCATCGAGCACTTCGACTTCATCGTGGTCGATGAGTGCCACCGCTCCATTTACAACCTCTGGCGGCAGGTGCTGGAGTATTACGACGCCTTCCTCATCGGCCTCACCGCCACGCCCGACGCCCGCACTTACGCCTTTTTCAAGCAAAACGTCGTCTCCGAATACACCCACGAAAACGCCGTAGCCGACGGCGTCAACGTGGGCAACGAGGTCTTCGTCATCGAGACCGAGGTCACCACCGGCGGCGGCACCGTCCTCAAGGGCCTGGTCGAGAAACGCGAAAAGCTCAGCCGCCGCAAGCGCTGGGAGCAGGAGGACGAGGATCAGGACTACACCGCCAAAAAGCTCGACAGGGACATCGTCAACCATTCGCAGATCCGCACCGTCCTGCGGACCTTTCGCGATCATCTGCCCGTCATCTTCCCCGAGCGCGAGGAGGTGCCCAAGACCCTCATCTTCGCCAAGACTGATTCCCATGCCGACGATATCATCCAGACCGTCCGCGAGGTCTTCGACGAGGGCAACGAGTTCTGCAAAAAACTCACCTACAAGATCGACGACGATCCCAAGTCCGTGCTCGCCGACTTCCGCAACGCCTACCACCCGCGCATCGCTGTGACCGTCGATATGATCGCCACCGGCACCGATGTGAAGCCGCTGGAGTGCCTCCTCTTCATGCGCGACGTGAAGAGCAAGAACTACTTCGAGCAGATGAAGGGCCGCGGCACCCGCACCCTCGATATGGACGAGTTGCGGAAGGTCACCCCCTCGGCCAAGACCGCCAAGACCCACTACGTCATCGTCGATGCCATCGGCGTGACCAAGTCGCTCAAGACCGCCAGCCCCCAGCTCATCACCCGCAAGACCACCCCGTTCAAAGACCTCGCCATGGAGGTGGTTTACGGGGCCAGCGATACCGACACCGTCTCCTCCCTGGCCGGACGCCTCGCCCGCATCGAGCGCCAGCTCTCCGCCGAGCAAAAGGACGCGGTCACTGAAAAGACCGGCGGCCACAGCCTGCAGGCGCTGATCAAGGGTCTCTTCGACGCCATCGATGCCGACGCCGTGCAGGCCAAGGCCTGCGAAATCGCCCAGGTCCCGCCCGCCGCCGACCCCGGCGACGATGCCCGCGAAAAAGCCCAGGCCGAGCTGGTGGCCGAGGCCGCTAAGCCGCTCACCGGTGCGGTCGTCACCCACATCGTCGAGACCTGCACCGCCAACATGCAGATCATGGACAACGACACCCTCGATAAAGTGACCGCCGCCGAATGGGCCTCCGACAGCGAGGACAAAGCCCGCGAGCTCTCGCAACAATTCACTGATTTCCTCGCCGAGCACAAAGACAGCCTCGACGCGCTCACTATCTACTTCGAGCAACCCCAGCGCCGCCGCGAAGTGACCTTCCGCATGATCAAAGACGTGCTGGCTAAGCTCAAGGCTGACGCCCCCGCCATCGCGCCGCTCCGCGTCTGGCAGGCTTACGCCGCACTCTCCGGCAAAAAGATCGCCGCCCCCCAGAGCGAACTCACCGCGCTGGTTGCCCTCATCCGCCACGTCTGCGGGATCGACAAGGAGCTGCGCCCCTTCGGCGAGACCGTGCGCCGCAACTTTCAGGACTGGATCATGCAACGCCACGCCGGCAAGCAGGCCAAATTCACCGAAGAGCAAACCAAATGGCTCCAGCAGATCCGCGACAGCATCATCGCCAACCACCACTTCCAGCGCGACGACCTCGAATACGACCCCTTCGACCGCCAGGGCGGCCTCGGTAAAATGTATCAACTCTTCGGCGACGATATGGACGCGCTGATTGCCGAGTTAAACTCAGAGCTCACTGCATAATGATTTTTCAACCACAGAATACACAGAGTGCACAGATTGCGTGGAAACGCAGGTTTAGCTTCTATCTGAAATTACCGAGCATGAGCACTCCGTGCATTCCGTGTAATCTGTGGTCAAAACAAGCGTAGCAATGGAAATAAACCAGTTAACAGAAAAGATCATCGGTTCGGCGCATAAAGTTCTCTATGCTCTGAAACCCGGTCTCGATGAAAAGCTCTACGAGCGTGCCCTCGTGATTGCGCTCGAAAAGCAGGGGATTCGCGTTGATTCCCAAAAGGAGTATTCTGTCCACTATGAGGGGCATTTGATTGGCACCTTAATTCCAGATTTAATTGTCGAGGATGCAATTATCGTGGACCCCAAAGTGGTGAGTGCTTTTAACGATAATCATATCGCACAAATGCTGGGCTACCTCAACATCACCGGACTGGAAACCGCTCTCCTATTGAACTTTAAACACGCAAAGCTAGGCATTAAGCGGGTCTCCAATTAGACGATGATCCCAATGAAAAATAATCCGTGTATTCTGTGTAATCTGTGGTCAAAAACTGCGCGTATGGTTGGACCACGGAATACACAGAATGCACGGATTGAGCGGAGACGGTTGTCTCCTGGCGACACTTCCAACCACCAAGGCGGCCTCGGTAAAATGTATCAACTCTTCGGCGACCACATGGATGCGCTGATTGCGGAGTTAAACTCAGAGCTCACTGCATAATGATTTCTCAACCACAGAATACACAGAGTGCACAGATTGCGTGGAAGCGCAGGTTGAGCCCCTTTCTGCAATTACCGAGCATGAGCACTCCGTGCACTCCGTGTAATCTGTGGTCAAAAACTGTGCGTAGGGTTGGACCACGGAATACACAGAATACACGGAATCCAGGTGCGACTGTGGAGACGGCAACTCTTCGCCCCGAAACAACTCCGTGCACTCCGTGTAATCTGTGGTCAAAAACTGTGCGTATGGATGGACCACGGAATACACGGAATGAGCGGAATGAGCGGAGACGGGTGTCTCCTGGTGACACTTGCGACCACCAGGGCGGCCTCGGTAAAATGTATCAACTTTTCGGCTGCGACTTTGACGCGCTGATTGCAGAACTCAAAGGGGAGCTGACAGCGTGATGGAAAGTAAGTTGCCGAATGGTTGGGCTGATACCAATTTGGGTTCAGTATTCACGTTTATCGGCGGAGGGACGCCAGATAAGAAAAATAAAGATTACTGGAATGGCAGTATTCCTTGGGCATCTGTTAAGGACATCAAATCTACTTTTCTAAGAAATACACAGGATAGTATTTCGGAATCAGGTTTAAAGGGCAGCGCTTCAAATTTAGCCGAAAAAAATGATCTGATTGTAATCACTCGTATTTCGCCGGGGGAGAGTGCCATTGCGACTCGGCAGACTGCAATCAACCAGGATTTAAAGGTAGCCAAGCTGCATGCTGGAATGACTCCAGTATTTGCGCACTATCTGTTTAGAAGCATAAAGCACTCAATCAGAGAAATCAGCAGCGGCACAACGGTTTTGGGAATCCGAAATACTGATCTTAAGGAAATCTCATTCCCCCTCCCACCCCTCAACGAGCAGAAGCGGATCGTGGCCAAGATCGAGGAACTGTTTTCGGAGATCGATACCGGGGTGGCGAGCTTCCAGCAGGCGCGCAGGCAGCTCGGCGTTTACCGTCAGGCCCTCCTCAAAAAAGCCTTCACCGCCGAACTCACCGCCGACTGGAGAAAGGAACACCCCGACCAGATCGAACCCGCCAAACAACTCCTCGAACGGATCCGCCAAGAACGCGAAGCCCGCTACCAACAACAACTCGACGACTGGAAAACCGCCGTCCGGGAATGGGAAGCGGGGGGCAAAGAAGGGAAAAAGCATGCGAAGCCGAAGAAGCCGAAAAAATTAGATCCCATCCAAGAGGCAACCATACCCGGCGAATGGGTTGCCTTTCCATATGGTGAGCTTTGCTCTATCGTTCGGAACGGTTTGTCTGCTAAGCCGTCAGGAAATAATGGTTACAAAATTGCTCGGATCAGTGCAGTTCGTCCGATGTTTTTCGACTACGCTGACTATCGCTACTTAGATTGTAGCTCAGAGCACGCTGAGAGCTACGCGCTCAGAACCGGGGATTTAATCTTCACACGCTACAATGGCTCTCGACGATACGTCGGTGTTTGCGCGAAATATGTGGAGAAAGACATTCGCCTCTTTCCAGATAAGCTCATCCAGACACGGCCTGATTTACCTTCACTGGATTCAGCATACTTAGAACTCGCTTTAAATTCTGGCTGCTCACGAGCATTTATTGAAACCAAAATCCGAACCACCGCAGGGCAATCCGGAGTTTCCGGAGGCGACGTCAAATTAACTCCGGTTGCGATCTGCTCCCTCCCCGAACAAAAAGAAATCGTCCGCCGCCTCGAAGCGCAGTTCGAGGCCATCGAGCAAAACGAGCGCGAGATCGACGCCGCGCTGCAACGCGCCGAGGCCCTCCGCCAGTCTATCCTCAAAAAAGCCTTCTCCGGTCAACTTGTTCCGCAGGACCCTAACGACGAACCTGCCAGCATCCTTCTCGAACGTATTCGCGCTGAACGGGAGAGTGCTGGCTCCAAGCGCAAGTCGCTGAAAAACAACAAGAAGAAAGCATTGAAATGAGCACGCTTGACAAAAGGTATGAATTAATACCTCTTAATGGTGCTTATGAAATTACCACCACTTAATCATGGCATTACAACCGATACCAAATGCATGGCGTCGAAAGGTTGCTGGCATCCTTCGCCGGGGCACTTCCAGCGAAATACGGCGGACTGCCGACTACTCGGACAAGCTCGACAAGAGCTTTCCGGACGTCTTTGAGAGTCGCGTGACTGCCGCGTTTTTACAATTTTTGGAAGGTCCAAACCCTCAGGGTTGCCCCGTGCAAATGGATCGACCGGCTGGCGAAACCTGGGAGTTCTGGTTCACTTTAAAAGGGAAACAAACCTATGGGAAAATACTCCTAAGAACGGATCAACAGCGTATCGTGCTTTTTTCGGCGCATTTGCCGCAGAAAGATAAGCTACGCTGTGAATAAGAAAAAAAACATCATTATGAAAATCGAAGAACGAGATTTCGAAGTATCCATCCCAACCGCCGACGGCGAAGCTATCGCCGAGCTTGTCCCCATAAGGATCCCAATGGAATGGGACGAAGAACTTCAGGAGTGGCTGATGACCGAGGCGGGCTTAAAGCAGGTGGAAGAGACCAAGGCCCGCTACATGGGGCTCATGCTTCCTGGAGAGATCAAGGCCTTGCGGGAAAAGCTACGCCTCACGCAAAAGGAAATCAGTGATGTTTTACAAATTGGCGAGAAGACATGGAGCCCATGGGAAACCGGGCGGATGCGGCCAAGTCGAAGCATGAATTTGCTGCTCCGGGCACTCGACGATGGGAAGATCACTGTGGATTACCTGAAAGCACTGGCGCAACCGAGAGTCTCGTGGAGAGCGGATGCCCATTACATGTCTTTTAATCTCGACACGCTCTTCGACCAAGCCTCCGCAGTATCCGGATCAACGGGTCATGCGGCAGCCGAAGTCGAGGAACAGCTGGAGGAGGCAGTCGCGGCATGAAGTCCCCCATCGAACTCGAACGCTACTTTGTGACGGACCAAGCCGTCTCCGCTCGGATATCGTTTTCCCCGGAAAAAGAAATCGTGACTCGAATCGAGGAATTTTCGGTCGAAAGCGAGGTTCGGCAGATTCAAGGCACAAGCGAGCCGTCCGAGCAATGGGAAGTCACAGTGACAATCAAGCATCAGCCTGCGCCAGAGACTAACTTCCCCTATGATTTCCGTCTCACGATAGCCGGTATCTTTAAGGCGTCGCTTACAGACGCAAAGCCCGAACTTGTCGAGCGACTGATGAAGATTAACGCCTCGTCGATCCTTTATGGAATGGCGCGTGAAATCATTCGTGCCAACACGGAGCGCGGCCCATGGAGCGGAGTTGTCATACCGACTCACTCTTTCTACGAGCCAAAGCCGGAAGCGAATAAAGCTGAGGAAACTGTGATCGAGTGATTTTGTGACCACCCAACCAAAACTGGCTCGCGACTCGAAAATTGACCCGATCTATAGATCGATACGTGCCGGTTCACTACGCATCGACATCGAACAGTTGCAGGTGATCAAGGGATCGATAAAGTCCGGACCCATTCGAATTCCGGCATGGATTTCCATGGAGCGAGATCGGCTTTACCTGAATTTGCGGGGAAACCCGCACTTTATGAACATTTGACCAGACTCGCTTTATTCGTCTTTTTAAAGTCATGCCTACCCTCGCTCCAGTCGAACCAAACTCAGCCGTGCTCCTGTGGGCACGGCAGGAAAGCGGCTACCCACTGGAGCGGGTGGCGAAGCGCCTCGGGGTGAAGCCGGAGCGGATTGAGGCCTGGGAGCAGGGCGAAGCGCGCCCCACACCGCACCAACTGCAGAATCTGGCCCGTTTCTACCATCGCCCGCTGGGCCTGTTTTTTCGCACTAACCCGCCGACCCTGCCACCTTTGGCCGCCGAATACCGGCGACTGCCCGGAGTGACGCCCGGAGCAGAGTCGCCCGAGCTGCGATTGGCCCTGCGGCAGATGTCGAACCGGCGGGAGACGATGATCGAGCTGTTGGAAGAGCTTGGTGAGTCGCTGCCGGACTTCGACTTGCAGGCCCACATCAGCGAAGGGCCCGCTCACGTGGCGGCGCGATTGCGGACGGCCCTCGGTGTTGATCTCGAAGCGCAGACTGCCTGGGGTTCCGGCTGGCAGGCCTGGGCGCACTGGCGACGGGCTGTTGAGAATCTGGGCGTTTTGGTCTTTCAGTTTCCCTCCGTATCGCTGAACGAGGCCCGTGGTCTGTCATTGCTGCGGCACCCATTGCCAGTAGCGGCGATCAACCCGAAGGAGGGCACGCCCGAAGCGCGTAATTTTACACTCATGCATGAGGTGGTGCACCTGATGTTGGCCAATGGTCAGGAAGAACAAGTTGCCGTTCGTGAGTCGCGCCGGGGCGAGGATTGGCTGGGAGTCGAGCGTTTTGCCGAGCAGGCCGCCAGCTACGTGCTTGTGCCGGAAGAAGCCTTACGTTCGGCGATCGAAGCGGAGCGGCTGCCGCGCCATGATTGGGATATTGGCGATGTGCGCAAGCTGGCCAAGATCTTCCGCATGACGCCCCTGGCGGTGGCGACCCGTCTGCGAAGCTCCGGATTTCTCAGCTGGCCGGATTATCTGGCTTGGAAAGCGGGATGGGAGGCTTACACGTCCGGCCTGAAACCCAAGACGGGGGGCTTTGCAACACCCGTGGCCAAAACGCTGGGGCGCGCGGGGCGTCCTTTCACCAAGACGGTGCTGGATGCGCTGTCCGGTAATCGGATAGGCCCCGAAGTGGCGGCAAGGTATTTAAATCTCAAATATCAGGATTTCGATAAACTCAGGGGCGCATTGGTCGTCCAACCGGGAACGGGAGGGACGAATGATTGATCCCGCCGTGCCCAAGCCGCTCTATGTGGTCGATACCAACATTTTCATGGATTGGCAGGCGCGCTACTATCCGACTGCGGTTTTTGTCAGTCTAGTGGGTAAAATCGACGAGCTGATTCAAGAGAAACGGCTCCGTGCGCCCGCACTGGTGCAGGAGGAATTGGACGCGGTGGGCACGAATCAGTTGAGCGATTGGGCGCAGGCGCGAAAGGAAATCTGGATTCCCAACGAGAATTTGTTTGCCGAGACAATGACGATCCAGGGGCAGTTCCCCGGTCTGCTCGACCCCAAAGCCGAATACGAGGAAGCGGACGCCTACGTGATCGGGCTCGCGCAGCAGCAAGACGGCATCGTGGTCACCTCGGAAACACCGGCGGGCGAGAAGCGTAAACCAAAACGTGAGTTTTTTATCCCCGACGTCTGCCGGGAGCTGGGGATACCTTGCATTAACTTACTTGGCCTGATGCGGCGCGAAAAATGGACGTTCTGAATTTTTTTCTATGACCACCGACACCGTAATTTCCAAAGTCTGGAGTTTTTGCCACACCCTGCGCGACGATGGCGTGGGCTACGGCGACTACCTCGAACAGCTCACCTTTCTGCTCTTTCTCAAGATGGCGGACGAATATGGCCAGCCGCCGCACAACCGCGATGTCGGGGTGCCGGAGGCGTATTCATGGGCGCGGCTGCGCAGCAAGAAAGGGGCGGAGCTGGAGGTGCAGTATGTGGATACCCTCCGCGAGCTGGGTAAGGGGAAGGGGATGCTTGGGCAGATCTTTACCAAGGCGCAAAACAAGATCCAGGACCCGGCCAAGCTCTCGCGTATCATCGATATGGTGGACAGCTACCAGTGGGTGAGTCTGGATGCCGACACCAAGGGCGACATCTACGAAGGCATTTTGGAAAAGAACGCGGAAGACACCAAGTCGGGCGCGGGCCAATACTTCACGCCCCGCGCCCTGATCCAGGCGATGGTGGCCTGCGTCCAGCCCGAGCCGAACAAGACCATCGCCGATCCGGCCTGCGGCACGGGCGGCTTCTTCCTCGCGGCTTACGATCACATCGTGAAGCACCACAAGCTCGACCGCGGGCAGAAGGAATTTCTCAAGAATAAGACCTTCCTCGGCAACGAGATCGTGCCCGGCACCCGCCGTCTCTGCCTGATGAATCTCTACTTGCACAACATCGGCCAGATCGATGGCGAGAGCTGTGTCTCCGGCACCGATGCGCTGGTGGCTGACGGCGGTGAGCGCGTCGACTACGTGCTCGCCAATCCGCCCTTTGGCAAAAAGAGCAGCATGACCTTCACCAACGAGGAGGGCGAGCAGGAGAAGGACGACCTGGTCTATAACCGCCAGGACTTCTGGACCACCACGTCCAACAAACAGCTCAACTTCCTGCAGCACATCCACACCATGCTCAAGACCACCGGTCAGGCGGCGGTGGTCCTTCCCGACAACGTCCTCTTCGAAGGTGGGGCCGGGGAGAAGGTGCGCAAGAAGCTGCTGCAAACCACAGAGCTCCACACTATCCTGCGCCTGCCCACGGGCATCTTTTACGCCAACGGCGTGAAGGCCAACGTGCTCTTTTTCGACAACCGCGCTGCGCAGAAAGAGGCCGCCACCAAGGAAGTCTGGTATTACGACTACCGGACCAACATCCACCACACCCTCAAGCGCAAGACCATGCGCTTCGAAGACCTCGCCGAATTTATCGAGTGCTATCAGCCCGGCAAGCGCCACCAGCGTAAAGCCACCTGGGATGCGGAGAAGAACCCCGAAGGCCGCTGGCGCAGCTACAGCTATTCGGAACTCATCGCCCGCGACAAAACCAGCCTCGATCTCTTCTGGCTCAAAGACAAAAGCCTCACCGACCTCGACAATCTCCCTGAGCCGGAAGTCCTCGCCGATGAAATTATTCAAAACATCGAAGCCGGACTCGCAAGCTTTAGGAGCGTCGCGGGTAGTTTGTTGAAATAAGCGAGAATTTGACTACGAGGTAAGGTTGTTTTTAAGACAGTTGTGCCGTTTTAGCCGGCGCTACAAAATCTCGAAAATATGAGCTGGGCTGATTTGGGGGTCGAGCTCCAGGTAGGGGTCCATGCCCTCCCAGTAGTATTCTCTGGGGGTTTCGGCGAAGTGGTCGAGTAGGCCGAGGCTGCCGCTGTGGGCGAGGCCGAGTGATTCGGGCGAGAGGTCGAGGGTGCCGACCTGTTTGTTGCTCCAGTCCATGTTGACGACAACGATGAAGCGATTGGTTTTGTCGAAGTTCTGCTTCAGGTAGGCGATGATATGACTGTTGTTGCAGGGGATGAACTGCACATTAAAGGTGCGCTGGAAGGCCTCGTGCTGATTGCGGATGGCGTTGACGCGGGCGATCTCGGCGCGGATGTTGCCGGGCTGGTTGAGGTCCCAGGCTTTGAGCTCATATTTCTCGCTGTGGTTATTCTCCTCTTTGCCGGGGTAGGGCTCGTGGTCGAGCAGCTCGTAGGCCGGGCCGTAGATGCCGACGTTGGAGGCGAGGGTCGCGGCGAGCACGTAGCGCCCGATAAAGGTGGCGCGGTTCCCCGTCTGCAAGTCGGCGTGCAGGATGTCAGGGGTGTTGGGCCAGAAGTTGGGCCAGAAGTATTCCCTGGCGTCGCTCTGGGTGAGCTCTTCAACGTATTCGCGCAGTTCGGCGGCATTGTTGCGCCAGGTGAAGTAGGTGTAGCCGTGGGTGAAGCCGCCTTTGGCCAGGAAATATTTGCGCTTGGGGCGGGTGAAGGCCTCGGCCAAAAAGATAACTTCGGGGTGTTTGGCTTTGATGTTGAGGATGCACCAGCGCCAGAACTCCATCGACTTGGTATGAGGGTTGTCCACGCGGAAGATTTTGACGCCCTGCTCGATCCAGTATTCAAAGACGGACTTGAGCTCGTCCCAGAGGGTCTCCCAGTCATCGGACTCGAAGTTGATGGGCAGTATGTCCTGGTATTTCTTGGGCGGGTTTTCGGCGTATTGCACGGTGCCGTCCGGCCGCCAGCGGAACCACTCGGGGTGCTCCTTGACCCAGGGGTGATCGGGGGCGCACTGGAAGGCGATGTCGAGGGCGACTTCCATGCCGCGCATTTCGGCTTCGTCGAGAAAGTGGTGAAAGTCTTCGAGGGTGCCGAGTTCTGGGAGGATGGAGCGGTGGCCGCCCTCCTGGGATCCGACTGCCCAGGGGCTGCCCACGTCTTCCGGGCCGGGGGTCAGGGTGTTGTTTTTCCCTTTGCGGAACTCGCGGCCGATGGGGTGGATGGGTGGGAAGTAGACAATGTTAAAGCCCATTTCGCGGATGTCGGGCAGGCGTTTGGCAGCATCTTTAAAGGTGCCGTGGGTCACGCCGTCGCCGACACAGGAGCGGGGGAAGTATTCATACCAGGTGCTGAAAGCGGCCAGTTCGCGCTCGATGAGCATGAGTGAGCGGGGGCTGGTGGTCTCCCAGTCGCGTTGTGGGTAGCTGCGAGCCAGACCGGCCACCTGGCGGCTGAAGGCGAGGCTGATACGGGGCTCAATGTCGGCAGAGGAATCGGCCAGGTGGGCGGCCCATTCGCGGAGTTGTTCAGCATGGTCTTGCGGGGCCCGGGCGGCGGCGTGTTCCAGCAGCTCGGCACCGATGCGACATTCGAGATCGAGCGGGACGGCTTCGGCATGTTTCTTCTGGAAGCCCTCATACCAGCTGCCGTAGTGGTCGATCACTCCCGCCACCTCAAACTCGAAGAGGCCGATGCGGTCGGTTCGATAGGTGGCCTCGAACTCGTCGTTACCCAGTGGGCGCATGGGTAGGATCTGCCAGTCTTCGGTATCTACCCGGCGAATACGCAGCTCTATCTGGATTAGGTCGTGCGAGTCGGCAAAAGCGTTTACGGTGAAGGGGATCCAATCGCCCAGGACGCGCTTGAAGGGGTAGCGGCCTCCGTCGATGGTGGGGTGGACGTGGTCGATGACGACGCGGCGTGTGCCGACGGTTTTAGCGAGGAGGGACATGTTGCGGGATACGGGATACGGGATGCGGGATACGGGATACGGGATGCGGGATACGGGATGC
>REBV01000206.1 GCA_007692545.1 Puniceicoccaceae bacterium | reverse complement strand
GGAGAGCACTTTCGCCGACGAGCGGGACCGCGAGGATACGCTGTTTGATATTCGAGTGGGTGTGGGCCGCGACCTTGGCCCGCAAATCAGCGCCTCGGTCGACTACCTCTATCGCGAGCGTGAGTCGACCAACGCCGCGCGGGAATATACTGAAAACCGCCTGACCGCGACGTTTACCAAGGTATTCTGAGCCTTCATGGGGCTCTCCAGGGCATTGGGGCGGCTGGACCGCCAAGGCGTCAGCAGCCGGGCTTCCGTGCGCACCGGTCTGGGCCCGGGAAAAACGCGTTCGTGACAAGTCTGGTCGATCGACGTGAGACAATCCGGGGCACCTTGGCACTCCCCATGTCGGCGTCGCGCCCCCCACCCACAGTCACTTGGATTTGGCCCCCTTGCGTGCACCCAGACGCCGCCGAATGGCAACACCGGGACCGATGTCCCCGTTCAACGTGGGATGAGGACGAAAGCCGCCGAGCCTATAGGTCCCGGAGGGCGGCATAGGGAGCCGAAGGCACGATCCTTGCATGGCACTTTGCAGGCGCAGAACTTGGTGCCAGGAATGCGCAGCACATAATGCGACCATCCGGTCTCTTACGGTACTGCGCTTCGATGTCTGCACAAGACGTCACAAGCGCCAGCTCTGCGGGAGTTCAAGATGCATCTGGGTTGCAGCAAATGCCCCGATAAGATCACTTGGTTCATTTGGGAAAAGAGAGGAAAAGATGAAATTGCGCAGTGAAAAGTCACTTCGGGCGACTCCTACAAGAGCCCCTGTGGGTCGCAACGATAGTCGCTCCAAACGGGCACGGAGCGTCTGGTGGGTTTTGATCGCCCTTAGCCTGGGATTTGTCTGGGCCGGCATCGCGGTTGCCGATTCCCATGGGGAGATCGAAATCAACAGAGTCAACCCGGGCCCCGTCGGCGAAAAGGTCGATGTGTTCCTAACGGTCACCGACGGAGAAGACAGACCAATCTCGGGTCTGACCGAGTCTTTTACAGTCCAGGTGGGCGCTGGTACCCCCTCGCCTCCGACTCAGGCATCCCCGCCCTCCGAACAGCTCTCAATCGTATTCGTGATGGACTTCACCACGACCATACGTAAATCGGGTGCACTTGATGCCTTGCAGGATGCAACGGAAGCGTTCGTCACACAGATGCAACCGGGAGACTACGCGGCTATCGTCAAGTTCAACATTGATCTGGATGGGGAGCCAACGGGGGCGAAGGTCGTTTCCCCGTTCCAGCAACTCGTCACGCCCAGCGATCAAGACGGGAACTCGCCCTTGCGTGAAGAAATTTACCGAGATTATCCGGGAGCCGGGACTAACCTGAATGCAGCCCTAGCCCGGGCCCTTGACCACATTGCCGAATCCGAGGAAGTTCTTCCACCCGGGCGCAAGGCCATCATCGTTCTGGCTGACGGTGAGGATAACTGGTTTGAACACACTGGCACACAGCCGAGAGCGGGTGAGACCGGCATAGAAGTTCGTGACCGCGCCAACATTCTCAACGTCCCGATCTTCACGGTCGGAGTCGGCATAATCAGGACCGAGGAATCGTGGGAACGGCGCATGAAGGAATTGGCCTCCCAAACTGGCGGTGAATATTTCGATGCTGTCGATGAACCGGAGAAAGCGATTACCGACGCCTTTGCCACGACATCCAATCTCCTTACGAACGAGTACCAGATCACATTTGATGGCGTCGATAATTGCGAGCGGCAGGACTTCACCGTATTTGTGAAAGATCTGGGCTTGACCGCCGACGGCTGGTTCACGCATCGGGGTTGTACATCCGACGGCGGCAGCGGTGGTGGCGGGAGCGGTGATGGCAGCGACGACAGTGACGGCGATCGCAGCAGCGGTGGCGGCGGCTCAGTGGGCCTCCTGGAGTTGATCGCGGGACTCTCGCTCCTCGCAATTCGGCGGCGTTTCCGGAAGGTCTGACCGTCGTTCTGTGTAGTGGATGGGCTCGTGCGAACCCCGATCGCGAGCGCTTTTGACAGATATCCCCGGCGGGTTCCCGCCGGGGATTGCACTAATCGGAAATGACCCATCGGGTTTGCGGGTCGACCGGTGGTAGTGGTCACAGTGGTGGCAGCGGCGCCTTCGAACCTCACGACATGAAGAACGGCAGGCCCATCGGCCGACACGGGACGATACGCGGCATGGATGAAGAACGGTAAATCGATCTGACCTCAGTCAGGTTCCTGGCCAGCCCTCGCTACGGGCGACCAGAGTCCCTTCCGGGCGTCGAAAGCCTGAGGCGCTAATGGAACCGTGGATCTCGGCCTCCCGCCTTCACCGCGCATTCAAACTCTCCGGCCTCCCCCGGTTGCCCGTGACCGCTGTGTATGAGATCCTGAGCCGTCGTCCCCAGCATGGTTGGTATCAGAAGGTATTGTTTTGCTTGAACTACTAAAGCACGCCGATCACCAACTATTCTCCATGATCAACGGACTTGCCGGCGAAATTCGGGGCGTCGATCGAGTTGTCGTCTTTCTTCGGGATAGCTACCTTGCCAAGGGCGTTCCCGTAATGATGGTCTGGTGGGGATTGTGGTTCCATAGCGATCCCAGAGGCGGCCAAAGCCGGGAACGCCTGCTGGCGGTGTTGGCCGTAGCGATTACCGCCATTTTTGTGGGCCGCCTATCCGCCTTGACCCTCCCGTTCCGCGATCGCCCCCTTCACGATGCAGCGCTCGAAGTCATCGTCCCAACAGGTGCCAGAGCCGAGACCCTGATGGGATGGAGTTCGTTCCCAAGTGACCACGCGGTCTTGTTCTTTGCTCTCGCTACTGGCATTTTTCTGGTCAACCGGGTTTTTGGCGTTCTTCTGTTCATACACGCGGCCCTCATTATCTCTATCCCCAGAATCTATTCCGGACTGCATTTCCCGGGAGATATACTATTTGGAGCGCTGATTGGCATCGGGGTTACACTTGTAATCTTTTTTGGGATTGCAAGATGGCTCAGCCGCCACAGCATTGTTTCGCTCGCAAGCCGCTACGGTTATATATCTTACCCCCTGCTCTTTTTCATAACCTTTCAGACCGCCTCAATGTTTGACTCGTCACGCGACTTAGTCCAGTTTGTCTACGGTATCGCAAGGGCCATTACAACCTGATCCGACTCGGGCAATGCAGATTAAACCGTCATCGCGAGGAGTGCGCCTTCAGCCGCGAGCGCAGCGTTGGGACGCATCGATCCATACATCGCTGATCCTCTGGCGAGCTCCGCCCGGACGACTCGCTGTGCTCGGCCTACGGGCCAGGCTGCGGCTGTTCAACGCGCTACGCGTGCAGTGACGAAGCCTTTTGTTCAGCGCTTCGCCAACCATGGGCGTGGCGGAGCCTGACCCGATAAAACGGTCAGACCCGAGTCAACGGCTCCAGCAGCCGCCGCACAACGCGTCCCGGCATTTCCGGGGGCGGCTGCGTGAGCTGCATGTTGACCGAGGCTTGGGCCTCGCGCCCGAAGGCAGCTAAAATAAGCCCATGAAGCGGCTAACGCAATTTATGATGAGGCCGATCGTCAAGCTGGGTGTAGAGCTCGAACGGTTGAATCACCGAATCGGCAACGCCAGCCTGCCTGACTTCGCCAATGCGCCGTCCCGCCTGATGATCCAACTGCCGCGCCGCATTCGCAACCCCCACCGAATCACACTTGGCGATGACGTCAAAATTGGCCCCAACAGCGTTTTGAGCGCCAATACCGAGTATCCGGGAGGCTGGATGCGCCACCCGGAAGGCCGTCATGTTTCTCAAACGTTCGATTCCCGCATCATCATCGGTGATCGCGTGACCGCCACTTCGGCATTGCAACTCGTGGCGTTGCAGGAAATCCTGATCGAGGACGATGTGATGTTTGCCGCAAACGTGTTCGTCTGCGACGGTCTGCACAGCAGACGGTCGGCGGACGAACCCTACAAATTCCAGGGAATGAACGAAATTGAGTCCGTGCGAATCGGGAGAGGTAGCTGGATCGGTCAGAATGTCGTCTTGATGCCGGGCGTAACGATCGGTGAACTGGCCATCGTTGGCGCTAACAGTGTAGTGACACGAGACGTCCCGGCGCGAAGCATCGCTGTTGGGAACCCGGCGCGGGTGATCAAGCGCTGGAACGAACGGACCCGGCGCTGGCACATCGTCGATGCTTACCAAGAACTCGATTGACGTCGTGGCCTCGATCCGCATCACAGCAAGAGACACCGTAGTTCATCGATAGTCACGACGAAACCGGAACCAAACGGCCTCAGATGGCTACATCACGCGACCTCAACGATTGAAGCGCTTCGATCCCCTCAATGTGGACAAAGCCTAATCGAGCCGGCATTTCTTTCATCCCGGTACAAATGGCAATGCATATCCGATGCCGACCGTCCGGCCCCCATATCAGCCGACCGCCCCTAGAGATACTCACCCTCACCAGATCATCCCATCTGGTGCTCATTCGCTTCTCCTCGCGTATCCTCTCGAATATGCCATCCAGCCTGCTGTATTTCGCCGCCAATTCGTCCAACGATTGGAAGCGACATCGCTCTCCGCGCCGCAACTGACCAACATAACTTTGATAAAGTTGCGTTTCATCCCAGCCCTTGCCTTCGACCCAGTGATCGTAGCAACTACGAAACGGATCAATGGAAGTGAAAGAAACCCACCGAGTATATTTTTCATCCCAATTGCCGCCCGCAAGCGCACCGCCATCAAATCCCGTTTTCGCCCTTAGAAAACGCCATCCGGCAGGTTCCATGTGCCCGCATATCGCCAATGGGTCCACCCAGATCACCCCCCCCTGCTTAGGTGCCCTTTCTCCATAGCGCCGATGGACCATCTGTAGATGGACCCACCTCTTCAAGGGCAAACGAAAACGTTCGTCTGCGTTTTTGAGCGTAACTCGGATCGCGGTTTTCGAAGACTTAAGGGTCTGTCGCATATCTTAATCATCCAAAAAACTTTAGAGGCTCGCCAAGACCCCACACAAACTGCCCGATTCTGCGCTCACGCTTAACAGCCCGATCTCACACCTTGCCATGTTGGCGCACGCGATGCCTTTTTTTGATTGAAACTACCAGAGTTACCTCTGCGGTTCAGTGCGCAACGTCAGAGGGCGCGCCGCTTTATATTTTCTGGGGCGGATCGCTCTTCGGGCACTGGTATCACGCCAGCTGATTATCACCGGAAGCTCCGCAGAGGACCCCTTCACGGGCAAGGCGCGCTCTTCCTTGCCCGCGGAGGATTCGTAATAATCAGGCCTTACTAAGGGGGGAGCATTGATAAAGCCGGTGTCCTATTATGTTTAATATGAAATGTCAGCACCAGCCGGATGGACCGGAACGTCGGCTCCGCCGGGTGAGGTGCACGCATAACTAGAGCTTTTCGAGTGGGGGCCTTCCCGCAGCATCCGGTCCAGTAGACGTCCTGGGAGGTCTTTTTTCGCTTGGCCTGAAAAACTGCGAGAACATACCGAGGGCAGCTTCCTCACTTACACGCGCGTTCTTCACCATCGGCCATGCACGCGCGTCCGCCTCCTCGACGAATCGCGGGTACGCCTGATGAAATCTGACGTCTATTTCACGCGCCCCGAGCTGTACCAGCGCTGCCGTCCGATGAAGCCCTTCCCGAATAGTGAAAACCCATTCGCCATTAGGCCGGAGCATGAAGTAGCCCCTAATATAGCCTCCCATCTCCGGACGGAATCCCCGATCCCGAATGGACATGAGCACGCGATCGAGCCGAGCTGCCTCCAGGCGCAGCTTTTCTTCGGAGACCGGTCCAAATCCCTGATTTCCATGCTCCCGGCTCAACCCCTTCTCGTCACCTGGGCTATTGATCTGGCTTTCATCAAACCACGGTGGGTCATAGCCATCGACAGCTAGCGTCTCGGGCGTTTCGATACCAAAGTACTCAAAGAGGTTGGCGGGCTGATGACTCGCGTAGTATTGCCTAAGGGTGTGAAGGCCCCCGCGGTAGTATTGGAGGAAATGGTGTTCGTCGAGATTGTAACCCCGCCCATCGGGATAGCGAAGTCGGTCGGCGGGAACCGTTATGATAGGGTCGCCGGCTACGTAACAGAGACCCTTGGGGTTGCCCGCTGGGGCAAGGATGGGCGCCGGAAACGGCCGACGCGGCCGCTGCCCCTCCATTCCCCAGCCCAAGCGAGAACGCAGGATTCGGGCCAATCGTTTAAAAACGGGAGGGGTAATCTCATGTGAGATTCGTTTGATTAGCGACATCAACTCGCCTCAGTATCTTTGGCTCCTCGTCATCCTGAGTGGAATCCGGTCAGTTGCTGAGCCATGCTCGGAAGGGAATTCCGAAGAGGAGCTTCCGTGATAATCAGGAAACGTTACTCTCGAAACCATCTGTCCCCACAGGAGATTAACACGCCCCGACATCGAAGGAATGCGGTGTCGCAGAGCGCTTGCCATGTGGGCTCGAAGCAGGCCCTGCTGCTGCAGTGGCTAGGACCTGGCTCACACGGAAACAATTACCCCTTCAAGGTTTGCGAAAGGTACAGCCCCCGTAGCACGCAGTCATCCGTCCAGTAGTATTTCCACTGGGCGTAACGACCCGCCAGGAACACCGACTGGTGCTCATCGCCCAAGGGGTCAGCGAGCTTCCTTTCCCAATCCGTGATTGGTTCGAGGTCATCGTCCTCCCGCCGCAGTCCTTTCTGGGACAACCAGTCCAAAACCTGATCAAGGGCCGCACGCCGATCATGATCGAAAATGACGTTGGCCCATGGCACCATCTTGGTGTGTACGGACATGATCGCTTCGGGGCTCTTTATGAGGCCCATCTCCACCAGCTCGGAGCATACCTTCGATGCGATCCGCTCTGGTGATTCCGTGGCGGGTTTGTACTTGGAAAAATAGACTTCCACCTGAATTCCGGTCGTCCCTTCAGGCGCATTGTTGGGCGACAGGAGTTCGGTGCAGTTGATCCGCGTTGTGTATTTGTCCTCATCATAGACGTAGATCCAGTTCTCCGGACGTACGGTAGGATGATTCGCTGCCACGTTTACGACGAGCAGTGACGAGCAGCTAAGGCGCGTCGCAGCAGCCTGCACATCAGGAGGCGCGTCGCTAAGCTGGATCAGCACAGGCAGGGGCAGGGTATTCACCAACTTCGAGAAACTGATACGCGAACCGTTGGCGAAGAACAGTGCTCGGTCTTCGAAGGATACATGCACCAGCTCGTGATTGAACTCGACGTTCGCAGCCTCCACCAGTTTGTTGGCGTACGCCATGTAGCCGCCCCTGGCTGGATAACGGATGTTCTTGATGTAATGTGTCTGCTGGGGCAGAGGAGCAACCGCCCCACGGGTGACATCTTCAACGCTCGGAAAAAACATCCGTTCCCCAACCCAGTCCGTGCTCAGGTTTTCGGCGTCGGTCGTCCAGTACTTCCGGGTGTAGGCGCTTGGGAAGGTCGTTGCGAAGGTGTCACCGAATGCGAATTTCAACCAGTCCTCGTAGGTTTCCGGAGGTGATCCGGCCGCGCTTTGCCGCATGTCGAGAAAGTCCTGAAGGCAGCGGTGCCGCAAGGGTTCTGGCACCGCGTGCAGATTGGATTGCGCGGGATGCGGAATCCAATGCCCCTGGAAGTAGTTCCCGGTTTCGACCGGGTACTCCAGATACTCACCATCTACGTTGGCCTCGAAGAGCTCCCTGACATACTGGTGTTTCGTGAACGAGATGTGGGGTCCCTCATCCCATGTGAACCCATCAAGAAATTCGGTGTGAATGTGCCCGCCGGGATAATGGTTCTTTTCGAAAAGCACACAGCGAGCATGGCGCAAATGAAACGATGCGCTAATGCCCGCCAGTCCGGCTCCCAGAATCACAATCTTATCCATGCGCGAGTTCCCCGTTGAGTGCTTGGCGGTGGAGTTCGTCACGCCACCAGTGGATGGTTTGTCGAATGCCGGTTTCCAGCGTGTACTCGGGCATGTACCCCACCTCGGTTGTGAGTCTCGCAGCATCGGCGACGAGCAGACCCGGCTCACCGGGTCGCGCGGGCAGCGCGCCGAGCTTTAGCAGACTCGGCTCTCCCACTTGCCGTGCAATTTCCTGGACCACATCCCTGACGCTCACCGGGTGGCCTGATGCGATGTTGACTGCTCCTGACGTTTCGCTGTCGAGAAGAGCAACAAACGCGCCGGCAACATCGTCCACGTGCAGGAAATCCCGTATCTGGGTTCCGGGGGAACACGGCGCCTCTTCTCCACGCAGGAGT
>REBV01000157.1 GCA_007692545.1 Puniceicoccaceae bacterium | reverse complement strand
TTCTGGTCGCGGTGATCTGGCTGGTCTTCGCCACAAACTTTTTCTGGACCCTGGCGAAGCGTAACGAACGCTCACTTTACGTCGGACTCTGGTTCTACATCGCGACGATCGTCACGATCACCATGCTGTATGTGGTCAACCACCTTTCCATCCCGACGAGCTTTACGCACAGCTACCCAATCTTTGGCGGCGTGCAGGACGCGCTGGTGCAGTGGTGGTATGGGCACAACGCGGTGGCCTTCTTCCTGACCACGCCGATGCTTGGCATTATGTATTACTTCGTGCCGAAGTCTGTGAACCGACCGGTCTATTCCTATCGTCTCTCTATTATCCACTTCTGGTCGCTGGTCTTCATCTACATTTGGGCCGGTCCGCACCATTTGTTAAACACCTCACTACCTGAATGGCTTCAGTCTCTCGGCATGATTTTCTCACTCATGCTCTGGGCGCCCTCCTGGGCAGGTATGCTCAACGGCTTGCTCACTCTGCGTGGCGCATGGGATAAGCTCTTAACGGACCCTGTGGTCAAGTTCTTCGCTGCGGCCGTTACCTTCTACGGTATGGCTACCTTCGAAGGGCCTCTCCTTTCGATTAAGGCAGTCAACGCCCTCTCCCACTACACCGATTGGACGATTGCCCACGTGCATGGTGCGACCCTGGGTTGGAATGGCTTCCTGGCAGCCGGGATGTTCTACTGGCTCGCTCCCCGGCTCTGGAATACGAAACTCTACTCGACTGCACTGGCCAACGCGCACTTTTGGCTCGGGATGGTTGGCATCCTCCTCTACGTGGCCTCGATGTGGGTCTCCGGCATTACGCAGGGGCTAATGCTCAACGCCACAGCCGAGGGCGGCACCTTACTGCAGTATCCAAACTTCCTGGATACCCTGCAAGCCATCCGGCCAGCGATGCTCTTCCGCGTCTTTGGGGGCGGCTTCTACCTGCTCGGCTTTGGCATGATGGCCTACAACATCTGGAGAACCGCCCGCGCCGGGGAGCCTGTCAATGGCAGCGTAGAGATTCCTCGACCCGAACCCGAAGGTTCACCCGCCGAGCCCAAGCACGGATTCCGCCCCTTCCTCAACGCTCCGGTTCTGTATTCATTCCTGCTGATCTTCTTTGTCTGCCTGACGATTTTCAGCGATGGTGCAGTCTTTCTTTTCGGCGTGTTGATGACGGTTTTGGTGTGCGTCGTCATCATCGCTCACTTTGAAGCCTGCAAAGTCGAATGGACGAAGTGGTATGAAAAACTGCTGGAGCACAGCTTCGCCTTCTCCGTGCTGACAATCATCGCCGCTGCAATCGGTGGTGCTATTCAAATCATACCTACGGTGACCATGCAGCGCGCCAACAACATGGAGGGCCGCATCCAGATCCCCTACACCCCGCTCGAACTGATTGGGCGCGATATTTATGTCAGCGAAGGTTGCTATAACTGCCACTCACAAATGATCCGCACGATGGTGCCGGAAGTGCTGCGTTACGGTGACTACTCCCATCTGGGTGAATTTGTCTATGACTTCCCCCACCAATGGGGCTCGAAGCGCACCGGCCCGGACCTCGCCCGCGTCGGCGGCAAACGCTCTGACGAATGGCACTTCTACCACATGCTGGATGCCCGCAGTATCTCGCCCGGCTCCAATATGCCGAACTATCCTTGGCTCTTCGAAAAAGATGCCAAAGTCGACCAGTTGCCCAATAAGATCCGCGCCATGCGTATGCTCGGGGTCCCCTACCCCCTCGATTTATCGGAAGAAGAAATTCAGCGCCAGGTGGATGAGCAAGCAAAGCAAATCGCATCAGGATTAGCCGAAAAAGGTGCCTATATCGAGCCGCAAAAGGAAATCGTCGCCCTCATCGCCTACCTGCAAAAACTCGGAGCCTACCGTTATGCCAATGAGGCCGATGAAGCCGAGCCAGCCCAGGGGAGCAAAGAGCTCACCGCCCGCGATTAATTTTAACTTTCCACTAACAAAACCAAACCCACAGAGCCATGTTTAAGCGGATCATTTACGAAGACTGGGCCAGCTACGTCCCGATCATCTCCTTCTGGTTCACCTTTAGTGTGTTCCTCGCCATCAGCCTACGCGCCATACTCATGAAAAAAGACCGGGTGATGCACATGGGGCACCTGCCGCTCGAAGACGACGCCCCGAAAAACAAGCAAAGAGACGCATCATGAAACACGGACTGGAACACGAAAAATCCGAAGATGTGACCGAAGAGGATCTGCCGGAAGGCGTCCTACTGCGCGACCACGTAGTCGACGGCATCCAGGAATATGACCAACGCCTGCCAATGTGGTGGCTCATCATACTCTTTGGCGTCATTTTCTACTCGATCATTTACTGGCTCGTGATCGACGACCGGAGCTATGTCGGCGGCGTCGATCAGCGGCTAGAGGAAAAACTCAGCGCGGTCGCAACGAAACGGCTGGCCAGTTCGATTGATGTGACTAACGACGCACTATTTTTTGAAATGGCCAGAAACGTCGACTTTATTTCTGCCGGGCGGGTCATTTACGAGGCCAACTGTGCGGCCTGCCACGGCAACGAACTGCAAGGCGGCATCGGGGTGAGCCTGGTCGACGGCGAATGGGACCACGGGAGCCGACCGTCCGAAATCTATGTCAGCGTAGCCAAGGGTTTCCCTGAGAAAGGCATGCAACCATGGGAGACTCTGCTCGGGCAAAAACGGATCGCCGAGGTCGTTGCCTACGTGCTCAGTAAAAACCCTGGTCTGCAGCGTTAGAATTCTTTTAGGCCACTGGCGATAGTCGCTCGATCTCCGATCCGCCGCCCAGATAGATCTCTCCTGTATTTTTCACCATGAAACCTCATCGCCCATCCAAGGTAACACCGACGACGATCAATCAGGATGGCTCGCGTTTCTTCATACACCCAGCCGATGTCCAGGGGTTCTTCACCCGCTGGCGGCGTATGTTTGCGCTTCTGCTCATTGGTATTTATGTATTGCTGCCATGGATACCGATCAACGGGAACCCGGCCGTCTTCCTTGACGTCATCAACCGTCGGTTTCACCTTTTCGGGCTCACCTTCGTTGCGCAGGACTTATGGATGGCCTTCTTTTTCATTACCGGGCTGGGTTTTTCCTTGTTTTTCGTCACTGCCCTCTTTGGCCGGATCTGGTGCGGTTGGGCCTGCCCGCATACAGTTTTTCTGGAGCACGTTTATCGGCGGATCGAGCGCTGGATCGAGGGTGATGCCACCGCCCGCAGAAAACTCGACGCGGCCCCATGGGACTCGGAAAAAATCACCAAGGTCGCACTCAAGAATGCGATCTTCGTATGCATCTCTGCGGCCATCGCCCACCTCTTCCTGGCCTACTTTGTTTCCATCCCCGAGCTCTACCGCTGGATGACGACTAGTCCGACCGAGCATTGGGGCGCTTTTGTTTTCATGTTTGTAGCGACGGCCATCATATATTTTAACTTTGCCTGGTTTCGCGAACAACTCTGTCTGATTATTTGCCCATACGGTCGTTTGCAGTCGGCACTGATCGACGATGACTCGATTATCATCGGCTACGATGCGGGGCGTGGCGAACCACGCGGTCCGGCCAAAAAAGAAGGGTTTGGCGACTGCATTAACTGCTACCGATGCGTACAAGTCTGCCCGACCGGGATCGACATCCGCCAAGGCTTGCAAATGGAGTGCGTCGGCTGCGCAAACTGTATCGACGCCTGCGATACGATCATGAACAAACTAAGCCGGCCACGAGGCTTGATCCGCTACGACTCGCAAGCAGGCCTCAATGGACAGCGCCGCCGAATCATCCGTCCACGCATATTCATCTACGGTGCTCTCATGCTGGCCGGCGCGGCGGCCTTCACGCTTTCTGCGCTGCAACTGCGGAGTGCCAATATGAACATCGTTCGTATGACCGGCGCACCTTACTATGTGACTGACACCAGCGTGCGAAACCAGTATATGGTGCGGGTCATCAACAAATCCAATAAAGAAAGAACTTTCAGCCTAATGGCCACTGCCGAGGGCCAAAGCTATCGCTTGGAAGGTAACGAATCAGGCATCATCGTAGCGGCCATGGGCGAGGAGGTGCGCCCGGTCATTATCACTATCGCCCGCGAGGATTACCTCGGCCGCTTTCCCATCGAGTTCACCCTAATCGACCCGGAGGGTAAGGACATCCTCCGCCGCGAGGCCGAATTCCTGGGGCCAAATCCGCAGCTATTAAACGCACAACCATGAAAACAAAGAAGAAGAACCAAGCCGTCGCCTGGTCGTTATGGATACCAGTCGTGCTGGCCTTCGTGCTGATTATCAGCGCATGGACAATGCTGATCCAAATCGCCAAAGACAATCCGGTGCAAACGATTGAGCTCAAAAAACAAAGTCCCTAAGTAACACGCACCTATGCCCTCGACGCAAACAATCTGCACGCACTGCAGCACACCCTTTACCCCACGGGGAGACGAGGTTTACTGCTGCCATGGCTGCGACTATGTTGCTCAGTTATTGAGCGACAACGACCTGACGCGCTTTTATGAACTCAAGGGCGACACGGTAGTGCCTCCGGTTGGATCCAGGCCGTTTTCCGAGATAGACGTGCCCCCCCTCATTACACAAGTCGAACAAATCGAGCAAAGCAGTGAGTCAAACATCCTCTCATCACGATTCAGTATCGAAGGCATTAGCTGTATCGGCTGCGTCTGGCTGATTGAAGCGATCTTTATGCGGCAGTCCGGCAGTGCCCGCATCCGTATTGACCCACGCTCGAGTGCGGTCGAAATGGATTGGCACCGCGGACAATTCGACATCGCTGACTTCGCACAATCTCTACAAAATATCGGCTATCGCCTCAGCCTCTACGATGCGGACCGCCGGGCAAGCTCAGTCAGTCGTCAGCTAGGTCACCGGCTCGGGCTTTGTGGCTTTTTTTTAATGAACACTATGTTGTTCACCCTGCCCAAGTATTTGGGCATGGGGCAGGACTTTTTCCTGGCCGCTCTCTTCGGGCTCCTGGCGGCAAGCTTCGCCACACTGAGTCTTCTGATCGGTGGCGGGTATTTCATACAGCGAGCCTGGCAGGCCATCCAGAACCGTGTGCTGCATATCGACCTGCCGATCGCGGCAGGTTTACTGGCTGCTTACGCAGGTTCAGTGCTCGGTTGGGTGACCGGCTATTTACCGCTGGTTTATTTCGATTTCGTGGCCACCTTTGTTTTCCTCATGCTGCTCGGCCGCTGGCTTCAGGAGTATGCACTGGAAAAGAACCGCACGCACCTGCAGCGCCAAAAAACCGGCCCCCGCAAGGTGACGCTCCTCGGAGGGGAGCGGGATGGCCAGTCCATCGCCGCCTCCGATGTTGAGGCTGGCATGCATTACAGCTTGGCGCCCGGCGAGATCAATCCCGTGGCGGCGGACCCGCTGGATCCTCAAGGCACCCTTAGCCTGGAATGGATCAACGGAGAGGCCGAACCGATCATTTGGCCCGAAAAGCGGACCGCTCCCGCCGGAGCGATCAACGTCGGCCTGCACAGCATGCGCTTCTGTGCCCGTGAGGCCTGGGCCGATAGCCTGTTGGCCCAACTACTGCAACGTCCTGAAGACAACTTTCAGGCACAGCGTCTGCAACGCATTTTAAAACACTACATTGCATCGGTACTCATCATCGCCGCGCTCGGTAGCCTGCTCTGGATACTACTGAGCGGCGACCTGCTCAAAGCCACTCAAGTCCTGATCTCAGTCTTAATTGTATCCTGTCCATGTGCTCTGGGAATCGCCCTGCCCATGTGCGACGAGTTTGCCAATGCCCGTCTGCGCCGCAGTGGACTCTTTATAAAAAGCAACCAAATCTGGGAACGTCTCCGCCGAGTGCGCACCGTTGTTTTCGACAAGACCGGCACCCTCACGATGGACATACCCCGCCTGCGAAATCCGGAGGCGGTGCGCGCGCTCGAGCCCTTCGCAGTCGAAGCCCTACATCAGTTGGTCGAGCAAAACCGCCACCCCATCGCCCGCTCGCTACGGGAGACCCTGCTGGCGGCTCACTCCAATGCCTTGACCACCGGTAGTTCCGGGCGCGCCTCGTCGGTCGTGTTGGAGGTGACAGCGGTCGAAGAACACATCGGGCAAGGCGTCTGCTGGACCGATCCCGAATCAAACGAGTGGACACTCGGCAAGCCAGCATGGAGGCGCCCGGAACTTGAAGTTCAGAAAAGCGGGCAAGCCGCCGCCCAAAGCATGCTGCGCCGAAACGGCTCGCCCGTAGCCAGCTTCGAATTCCAAGAGGACGTGCGCGACGATGCCCGTAGTGCGATCAATACACTGCGCCGCCAGCCATTCGAGATCATCATCCTAAGCGGCGACGCCCCCGAGCGGGTCACTCCCATAGCCATGGCACTGGGCATCGAAGCCCAGGCGGAATGCAGCCCACAGGACAAAGCGGACTGGATTCAGCGCCACGCAGCCGGCCAGGCGCTCATGATCGGCGACGGGGCCAACGACAGCCTCGCTTTCGATGCAGCCGCCTGCCGGGGCACACCCGTCGTGGATAAAAGTATCCTCGAGGCCAGTGCCGACTTTTTCTTTTTTGGTCGCAGCCTGCGCTCCCTGCCCGAGCTCATTCAGGTGGCCCACCGCCGACGCACCACCGTGACTGCGATCTTCGCAGTTGCGGTTATTTACAATATCGTGGCCGTTGGTATCTGCCTGGCCGGGCTGATGCACCCACTCCTCGCCGCGATACTTATGCCATTGAGCTCCCTCTTCACCTTGGCAATGGCCTGGTTTGGCTTGGGGCGAAGAAAAGTGCCGATGTAGCTTGCTGCAGGGGTGTAGAGCCCCGATATTAAAGGATTGCGTTCAACCAAACGACCTCCATCATAAGAGAATCTGATGGCTTGCAAGGCGCTCGCTTATATCAATCCACCGGAAGGAGTCTCGCGATGAATATCCTGCAGAAAACAAAATTTTCCTCCTGGAGAATCGCTTTTGTTTATTCACTCGTCGCCAGTATCTGGATCTTAGTCAGCGGACTTTTAGTGGGCCGACTTTCGGCAGGCTTTGAAGAGCTGCTTTACTACGAACTCACCAAGGGACTGCTCTTCGTTTTTGCCACAACAGTGCTTCTCTATTTTCTCTGTCGTTCCTGGTCGCAGCAGATCGCAGCCGCTTGGCAACAACAAGAAACGAGTCAGCAGCGCTACGAAACCTATGTCAGAAACTCTCCCATCTCGATTGCTGAGATCGACCGCTCCGGCCATATCCTGGAAACCAACCAAGCGACTGAACAGCTCACAGGCTATGCTTATGAGGAGCTGCTGGGCATGAATGTATTCAATCTCGATAAAACTGAGAATGCCATCGACACTGCTTCCGCTTTCGAGGAAATTTTTACACACGGCCAAAGCAGTCGGGAACGTGTCATTTCCCGAAAAGACGGAACTCATGCGACCATTTTGATCGATGGGGTCGTTTGCGCAAACGACCGTGCCATCTGTTTCTCTCGTGACATAACCGAGCGTAGTCGAGCCACTGAAGAACTCATAAAAGCCAAACAGGCCGCTGAGGACGCCAATCGGGCGAAGGACGAATTTCTGGCGATTATGAGCCATGAACTCAGGACTCCGCTCAACCCCATCATCGGCTTTTCAGAGATTCTCCTTGCTGAGTGTGAAAACGAGGAAGATCGAAAGCATGTCGAAATCATCCTGAATGCGGCCAATCACCAACTGAAGTTGGTCGATGAAATCCTCCACTATATTAGCCTCAACAAGGGCGAAATTGCGCTAAACCGGACAACCTTCAACCTCGTCGAGCTTTGCCAGAACATCACCTCCGAAGTCTCAGAGGGCAAACAGCAGATTGCCGTGAAATTCGATAATGGCACGGGCGGGCAACCCATTCCATCGGACTTGGAGGTTATTGCGGACCCAATCGCAATCGACCGCATCCTCAACATTCTATTAGAAAATGCCTGTAAATACACCCAAGAGGGCTTCGTCTCGTTATCAGTTTCGCGGGCAGAGGACGGATGCTTCATTTTTGAAGTTGCCGATACCGGCATCGGTATCCAAGCCGAGTCGCAGGCGAAGCTTTTTGATGCGTTTTCGCAGGTAGAAACGTCTTACACCCGGAGCCACGAGGGTATCGGCCTGGGACTCGCTATCTGCCAGAAGCTCACCGAGTTGCTCGATGGCACAATTTCACTCCATAGCACACCCGGAGTCGGTAGCACCTTCCGTGTCGAGCTGCCACTCGAACTGGCCGAGCCAGGCACAGAAACAGAAAGATTAAAGAAAACCGAAAATAATCTGAAACATTCGTCCACTTCACGCGATCCATCTGTTTGGAGTCACTCTATTTAATTCCCAACACTATGAAACGCCGCCCCATTTTCCTCTATTTGGCCGTTTGGTCGTTCAGCTTGGTAGCTGCCTATTACATTGGTTCACGTGCTCAGGAAGATTCATCTGTTGAGCCGTCCCTATCAGCGCCGTCACCGATACGGACCACGGCTAACTCAGCCAGGGCTGAGGTTCAGACGGACACTATGGAATACGCAGTATCGGCAGAAAATCCACTGGACACCTATTTGAGCGGAGAGCCCATGCCTCTGGAAGAAGCCTTGCGAGCTATCCCGACGCTGAGTGCCGAAGAAAGTCGCTTATTGCTGAGCAACGCCTTTGCCCTGGCGACCTCCGATCCAAATCGGCCACAGCTCATTCGCGAGCTACTTTCTCAGTTGGCTCGCACAGAACCGCTTGCTGCGCTCGAAATCGCTTCCGGGATCGCATCCTTACGAGACGGCGAGCGTGCCCGCGTAGCCATCCTTGAAGTTTGGGGGCGCAGTGACCCGGCTGCAGCCATCGCATGGGCTCAAAACGCCCTCGCAGGTGAGCCTGTTCGTGCACGCAGCAGCCAGTTGAGTGCCATCTACCGGGGCTACGCGGCCACAAATCCAGAGGCCGCCTTTGCCCAGGCGATGAGCATGGATGAGAATGCGCGCTTAAAGAACCGGCTCCTCGGCGAAATCATCGAGACACAGATTCAGACCGGTGGCTTGCAAGCCGCCAGAATCGCGGTGGATGCGATTAGTGACCCCACACTCCGCGATGGACTGCGGCGCGATCTGGTCAATGAATGGGCAGAATTTGATCCGGCGGCGGCCGCCGCCTACGTCAGCTCACTTGGCGACGATGCCTCACAACGCTTAAAAACGACACTCGTCAGCGAATGGGCCGAGAGCGACCCCGTGGCGGCCGCCGCTTGGTTGAGCTCGCTGGCACAAGACGACCCGGCTATCGCCCGGGGAAGTGCTGCCATCATTCGGGAGTGGACGCGCTACGACCTGGCCGCCTCGGCTGAGTGGCTCAACAGCCTACCAGCCAGTCCGGAGCTGGACCGCGCGGTCGTCAGCTACACATTCAGAGCCGCCGAGGAAGACCCTGAGACGGCCATGACCTGGGCCGCATCGATTGAAAATGATCGCCGCCGCTCCTGGATGATGGAGCGCGTTGCCGGCACCTGGAAAGAGCAAGACGCACAAAGTTTCGAAAATTATTTGAATGAATCCGAATTCACCCAGGAACAGCGCGACCGATTGGAGAACGCCCAAAACCGGGGCGGCGGCTGGGGCCGTGGTTGGTAGTCTGGTGCGGCGAATGACATTTTAGATTTCGCCTGCCGCCTATTCGGTTGATTTTCCGCAGCAGATCGCTTTCTCTGCTTGAATGGAAACAAGTTCAGCAGCCACCCCGCTCGTCGGGGTCATCATGGGAAGTCAGTCAGATTGGGGCACGATGGGCGAGACCGCCTCCGTGCTCAAAGAGCTGAAGATACCCTTTGAAACCAGGATTGTCAGTGCCCACCGCACACCCAAACGCCTCTACAGCTACGCCGAGGAGGCCGAAGCGCGCGGGATACAGGTGATCATCGCTGGAGCTGGCGGAGCCGCCCACCTGCCCGGTATGGTCGCTGCCCTGACGCACCTTCCTGTGCTCGGTGTGCCCGTGCAGTCGAAGGCACTCAGCGGCCAGGACTCGCTGCTCTCAATTGTCCAAATGCCGGCCGGGATCCCGGTTATGACGCTGGCTATCGGTGCGGCTGGGGCCAAAAATGCGGCCCTCTCCGCTGCGGCCATTCTTGCGCTGGCGGATGCCGGCATCCGCCAGCGCCTTAAGGCCTTCCGTGCCCAACAGACACAAACCGTGCTCGATACCGAGCTGCCTCAGGCATGATCGCGCCAGGAAGCACCATCGGCATCCTCGGGGGTGGCCAGTTGGGGCGCATGCTCGTACTCGCGGGCCGCGCACTCGGCTACCGTTTTCATATCTTCGAGCCCAAAGGCCCCTGCCCGGCGGGCATGGTGGCAGACTTGGAGGTAAATGCGGACTATTCCGACGAAGCAGCCCTTCAGCGCTTCGCCGAAGGAGTCGATGTGATCACGCTGGAGTTTGAAAACATTCCTTCCGCGGTGCTCGACCGCCTGAGTGCCATCAGGCCAGTACTACCCCGCACCCAGGCATTGCACATCTGCCAGCACCGCCAGCGGGAAAAAGACTTCCTTCAAGCGAGCGGCCTACCCTGTGTCCCCTTTGCATACGCCGACTCCCCGGCGAGCCTGAAAGCGGCAGTCCACCGCATCGGCTTTCCCTGCGTGATTAAGACCGCCGCATTCGGCTACGATGGCAAAGGGCAGATCAAGCTCAATGCTCCCGAAGAAGCCGCCGACTGCGACTATTTGTGGAACTATCTGGAGCGCCCGCCCCGCGTCGTGGTGGAGAAATGGATCCACCATGTGGGCGAGTTCTCAGTCATCTGCGCACGCAAGGCCGACGGGACCAAAATCACCTTTCCCATGGCGGAGAACGTGCACGTGCACCATATCCTGCACGCTTCAATCGTGCCCGCCCGCGTGACGGAGGCCACCCAAACCACCGGAGCGCTACTGGCCTGCAAGATCGCCGACCTGCTGGATGTCGTGGGCCTGATCGCGGTCGAACTCTTTCTCGATGACGACGGCCAACTGATTGTAAACGAAATGGCGCCGCGCCCCCACAACTCCGGTCACTACAGTATCGATGCCTGCCTGACCAGCCAGTTCGAGCAGCACATCCGCGCCGTAGCCGACCTTCCCTTTGGTTCGACCGAGTTGCTCAAACCCAGCGTCATGATCAACCTCCTGGGCGATCTCTGGGCCGGGGGTGAGCCCGACTGGGACGCCCTGCTGGCCGATCCCCGAATCAAACTCCACCTATACGACAAGGGGCAGCCACGATCCGGTCGTAAAATGGGGCACTTCACCCTGCTAGACGACGATCTGGATGACGCGCTAGCTTGCGCAGAAGCGCATTTTGCGAAACTTTCCGGTACGGTTACGCTTAAAAAATGATTCGACCCGCCCGTTTGTTGATCCAAACTCAATCGTCTTTCGCATAATGCATATCTTTCCCACCAGATCCGAGTTCGAAGCATTGGCCGCTCAGGGTAATACCATCCCCGTTTACCTCGACCTCACCGCCGATTGCGAGACGCCCCTGGGTGCTTACTCGAAGATCCGACACGACGGGCCTGCCTTCCTCTTCGAATCTATTGTTGGAGGCGAGCGAATTAGCCGATATTCCTTCCTGGGTGCAAATCCGCGAAAAATATTTCGCGTTTTTGAGGACAAAACTTCGATCCAGACCAAGGATGGCGCGACTGAAACGGTCCCGACCCCGGCCGATCCCCTGAAATTGATCGAAGCGGAGATGGCTGGCTATCAACCGGTTGAAATGCCGGACATGCCCCCCTTCTCCGGCGGCGCCGTTGGCTTTGTTGGGCACGAGTTTGTTCACAGTATCGAGCCGACCGTGCCCAAGCCGGCGGAAAACCCGCTGGAGATGCCGATCCTTTACTACCTGATCACGGATTCGGTCTTGATTTTCGACCATGTTCGGCAGGTCCTGCGCATTTGTGTGCACGCCCATACTTCGGACGGTGAGTGCACATCCGCCTACGAAAAAGCGGTGGCTGAAATTGAGCGCATTTATGCCCTGCTGGAGCGTCCGCGCCCCTTCGGGCACCGCACCATCGGCACGCCCGTCGCAGTGCCGGTTCCGCAGGGTAATTTCACCCAGGAACGCTTTGAGGCAGCCGTGGACAAAGTGAAGGGCTACGTCAGCGCTGGAGATGTCATACAAACCGTTCTTTCACAGCGATTTGTAAAAGACTTTGAGCCTTCCCCCATCGACCTCTACCGCGCCCTGCGGACAGTCAACCCCTCTCCCTACATGTTCCTGATGGAGGATGCCGATTTTGCCGTCGTGGGAGCCTCGCCTGAGGTGCATGTGCGCCTGACTGGCAAGCAAGTGGAGATACGCCCCATCGCAGGCACACGGCACCGAGGAAAGACAGAGGCTGAAGACATCGCGCTTGAGCACGATTTGCTGGCTGATGAGAAGGAAAAAGCCGAGCATCTGATGCTGGTCGACCTGGCGCGCAATGACATTGGGCGAGTCTGCCAATATGGCACAATCCAGGTGCCGGACTACATGACGATTGAACGTTATTCACATGTTATGCACATTGTTTCCCAAGTGGTGGGGACGATCCGCGACGATTGCACCGCTTATGACTTAATGCGGGCCACTTTTCCGGCTGGCACCCTGAGCGGTGCGCCCAAAGTCAGGGCCCTGCAGATCATTTCAGAGCTGGAAGGCAGCCAGCGCGGTGTGTATGGCGGCGCACTCGGCTATTTTGCTTACGGGGGCAATCACGATTCGTGCATTGGTATCCGCACGGCAGTGGTTAAGCGCGGAAAAATCTATATTCAGTCCGGAGCCGGCATCGTGGCGGACTCCGTGCCCGAGAGCGAATTTATGGAGACCGTCAACAAAGCCAAGGGTATGCTCAAGGCCGTCGCCCTGGCCGAGGCTTTATTTGGTGCTTAATTTTGTAAGTCTGCGCAGCTGGCTGCGATGGTTTATTGGAACATTGGGAATAAGCCCATGTTCAATTAAATCATACAGGTGTGATTCACACCAACAACCCAGGCAGAAGCATGGCAAATACAGCAGACAGAACCCAAGCGCGTCGTTCAAAAGCCAATCGGCTTCATGCAGTCCCACGCTCGCGTGCAGACGAGGCAGAAACGATCACTGATGTGCGCGAACTCCCCGCAACGGATCGCAATGTTATGCGGACTTACATGCAAGAGATCAGCAAAACCCCTCTGTTGACCAAACAAGAGGAAATTGATTTGGCTGAACGCATCAAGGCCGGCGACAAAGCCGCCCGGGACCACATGATCTCGGCCAATCTGCGCCTCGTTGTGAAAATCGCCTACGATTATAATAATTTCGGCCTCCCGCTGCTCGACCTCATCAGCGAGGGAAACATCGGGCTGGTTAAGGCCGTGGAACGCTTCGACCCCTCGAAAGGTGGTAAATTAAGCACCTATGCAGCCTGGTGGATCAAGCAGTCGATTAAGCGGGCCCTTGCCAACCAAAGCAAAACCATCCGCCTCCCGGTCCATTTAGTGGATCGGATCGCCAGGATGCGCCGGGTCACGGCCCAACTGGCCGACGAACTCGATCGCGAACCCTCGGACGAGGAGATCGCCTACAGCATGGATATGCCTGTCAATAAGGTCGCCCATTTGAAGTCGGTCAGCATACGCCCCGCTTCGCTGGATGCTCCAGTGGGCGAAGACGGCGACACCACTTTTGGTGAGCTTGTGGGCGACGACCAGGGCTCAAACCCCTATGAGAATCTTCAGGAAAAGTCGATGAGTGCCGACATTAAGTCAGTGATTGACCGTCTGGAAGATCGTGAAGCCGAGATCATTCAGCTGCGCTTCGGGCTCGACGGCAATCACCCACTCACGCTCGAAGAAGTGGGCGAGCGCTTCAACATAACCCGTGAGCGGGTCCGGCAAATACAAAATATTGCCATCCATAAGATGCGCCGGTTGATGACTGAAAATGAGCGCCAACGCTCAAAAGATGAGATCTATGAAGAGCGGATGGAGCAAAAGAAGATGGAAGTTCTGCAAGAGTTTTTCGAGGAGCAGGTAGCTACCTGAGCTGAACAACCTAATGATGTTTCCGTAAAGTCGAAACAACAATGTAGAGTCCGAGCAGCCCGGAAACCAGAAAGCCGACCATACCAATGGCCGGATAGCCCCAGAGTAGAGGCTTCACCCCGGTGGTGATGACCAGCGAAGACCCGATCAATAACGACCCTAAGATGATACCAATCGTCAGGCGATTCATCGAGGCATTGAAGGTATCCTCCATGTTTTCCGTGCCCGTGTGATGGAAATTGATCTGTAACTCTTCATCCTCGACGCGTCTCAGAATCCGTTGCAAATTTTCCGGAATTTGCTGCATGCTCTGCATCATCCGAACCAGGGGGAAAAGCGTCTGACGCTGGATGCTGGAGAAACTCCACCTCTCTTTGTTTAGTTTCTCCAAATACGGGCGGGCGACTTTTTGAATATCGAAATTAGGATCCAGGATACGGGCGGTTTCCTCGACACAGAGGATGGACTTGGAAAGTAGGGCGTAATCTGCAGAAACTTCGATCCCATTCATCCCGAATAAATAGAGCATCTCCAGCCCCACCGTGCCGATCTTAGTGCCGGAAGGCCCGAACTGGCGGTGCTTATTGAGCAGGTAGGTAACTTCCTTTTCCAAGCGGCGACGATCAATCCGGCGATTATCGACCGACATTTGCTCGGCCACCCGGATAACCTTATCCGCGTCGCGGCTGGTGATCGCCGCAAACATATCGGCCAAGTGGTAACGCATTTGCAGCGTGATCTGGCCCGCCTGCCCCCAGTCGATGAAGCAAATCCGCTGATCAGCGGTAATCAACATATTGCCCGGGTGCGGATCCGCATGGAAGAAGCCCGTCCCGACAATTTGGTGAAAGATGGACTCCCCCCCGAGCCGAGCCACCTGCTCAGCCTCCTCGCGGCCTAGCTTTACTTGGTCGGGAGCAAAGCCCTCCACCCACTCGGTCACCAGCAGACGGCGGGTGGTCAATTCACGATAGACCCGGGGTGCATACACCCTGGGTTGCTCCGTATTCAGTGCTGTAAATATTTCGGCATTGTCTGCCTCATTTTTATAATTGAGCTCTTCCTCCAGCCGCTTTTCCGCCTCGCGCAGGAGCGCCGGCAAGTTGTAGGGGCGCAGCTCCTCGATCCTGGTATGAAGCTGGCGGGCAAACCAAGCGATGATCTCCATATCCGCCGAAATGGTCTTATGGATATCGGCACGCTGTATTTTGACAGCCACCTCCTCCCTGGTGGAAACCAGCTTGGCCCGATAAACCTGCCCCAACGAACCAGCCGCTACCGGCTCGGGGTCAAAGTCGACAAAGACCTCGTCGAGAGGCCGGCCCAGCTCTTTCAGGGCGACTGGCTCGATCTTTTCAAAAGGCTGGCGCTCGACATCGCTGCGCAGCTTCTTCAGCTCCATCACCAAGGGCTCCGGCAGACGGTCGGGCCGCGTGCTCAGAATCTGGCCAAATTTAACGAAGATCGGCCCCAGGTCCTCGCAGGCATTGCGCAGGCGCTCATAAGCCGTCAGGTGCGTCACTTTCTTACGCACCAGGTTTTTTAACAAAAACTGCGGCGTATCCAGCTGTAGCAACAAGTCCTCAAACCCCCAGCGCACGAGAATCGCCACGATCTCGGGAGCGCGGACCGCGTTGGCCAGATAGTTAAAGGGCTTCATTCGCCATTCGGAAACTCTTTATGGAGCTTGCCCTCGAGCGCAGTGACCCGGGCGGCAAGTGCGTCGTATTGGTCTTTGGTGACCACGTTGGCCCGGTGCAGCATCTCATTGAAGAGCTTACTCGCTTCAACCTTCGCCTTCTCCGTTTCCACCTGACCCTCTTCCACGATTTTATCCGACATGGCAACCGCCTCGTCTTTCGTCAACTTGCCCCTCTCAACCAAATCATCGAGTGATTCCAGAACTTTGTCTTTCGTCACGACAGCAACACCAATACCAGCCAACATAGTTTTTTTAACGAGATCTATCATAATCCCAGGATTATACGCCTGATTGAAACGAAATACAAGCGTACAAAAACTCATTTCGAACCCCGGAAATTGATCCGTGTCACGGAGTCGAGCATGACCAGCGGGACGCCTTCCAGGCTAATGGCCACAAAATTGGTATCGTAAGGCCGACCATTCGTCGTCGATAGCTTCCGGCTGGGGCTCTGGATCGAGATGCGATGGATCAGGTCGTTCCCTTCGTAAAACTCGACCACCGCAAACTGCTCACGCACCTTATACTTGCGGGTGAAGGCGAGCTCCAGATGGTAAGCGCGGTAGGCGAAGTCGTTGATCTGCTGAGCATCCTTGAGCAGATCATGGCTCTCACGCTCTTTGACTGCACGTAATGTAATCCCCTGTGCACTCACATCGAGGGGAAATCCGTCAAAAGTGATGACAAACTCGGTTTTCGCGACAGCCAATTGATCGAACAGCGTCGACTGAGCCCCCAGAGCACTCACCGTGAAAAACAAAAGAGCGACAAAAGCGAAGGGTGTTTTCATTTAAAGATTCAAACACAAAAATCCGACTGCGTCAATTCCGAGATAACGTTATTTGAAAGCCCTTGGGTCCAATCCTCAACAATCAGCGTGTTCGGCAAGTAGCTGGCCGGTTCCGTCTCGGGATCCACGGGGTTGCCTTGCGCCCGGCTGAGTGAACTCAGCGACTGATTCGCTTTTTCACAAAAAGATTGTTTGATCACTCACTATGCGTGCTGCCTACATTTTAGCCTTTGCTTCCGTTCTCACCGCTGCGGCGACCTTTATGGTTTGGGCGTCGGGCGGGTTTCACTGGGGTTGGAGTCAAAACCAGATTCCGATTGAACAGGTCGATGAGATCACGGGGATTGAGTACCTGACCTACGAAGATGGCTTTCGCGCCGGCATGGAATTTCTGGGCGGTGGCCTTACCCTCGCTGCCCTACTGATTATGCTTTCCGCTTTCTTCGGCTATCGTGCCCGGCGAAAGCATAAAAGTGTGTAAGTAAGCGTCACTTTTGTCGAATAATCACCATCCATCCACACAAGTATACTATGAAAAAAATCCACTTATCACTGGTCGCCTTAACCGCCACACTCATCTCTCTTGTCTCGCTCGGGGCAAGTGCAAAAGTCTACGACTTCAAGGACCCGAAAGGGGTCAATAACATCCGCTTCGACCTCGACGCACCACTCGAAGCGATTAGCGGCACCGGCAATGGCATCACCGGGACGATTTCTTTCGACCCCGCCCACCCGGAAAACACCACCGGCGAGATCATCCTCGCCGCCGAATCGCTGATCGTGCCCAACTCCACCATGCGCGAGCACCTGCACGGAGCCGACTGGCTGAACGTTAAGAAAAAACCAAGCATCGTCTTTACCGCTGCCTCTGTCGATCATTTCGAACAAGACGGAAACGTGCTCAAAGCCCACGTCAGCGGCAGCCTTCAGCTCAACGGCACGACCCGCGAGGTGACAGTGCCGGTCACCTTCACCCACCTGCCAGGGCGGCTCGGAGATCGTACCCGCGGGCTGACGGGTGACCTCCTCGTGGTGCGTGCATCGTTTGCAGTGAATCGTTCCGACTACGGCATCCGCCCGGGACAAAACCTCGACACCGTGGCCGAAGAGATCCAAATCTCGCTGGCTCTTGCCGGAGCCGCGCCTGACGCCTAACGCAAAGTAGCTAAAGGCAGGAAAACTGCGCTTTCCATATACGAGAATACGACGCTATGAATCAGAGTCAAAGTCATCCACCCCCCAGCAAATAGTCCGGGTTCAGCTGCTTGAGCGCCTCCTTGACGAAGAGGCCATCCTTGCGGATCAACTCACCGTCGAACCAGATCTCCCCGCCGCCGTATTCGGGGCGCTGAATCTGCACCATGTCCCAGTGCACCTGCGAGCGATTGCCATTGTCCGCCTCTTCATAGGCTTGACCAGGAGTGAAGTGGAAGGAGCCGGCAATTTTCTCGTCGAACAAAATATCCCGCATCGGCTCCAGGATGTGCGGGTTGAAGCCGATGGCGAATTCGCCGATATAGCGCGCCCCCGGATCGGAGTCGAGTATATCGTTGAGCCGTTGCGCATTGGTGCCATCAGCATGGACGATTTTACCCTGCTCAAACTTGAGGTGGATGCGGTCAAAGGAGGTGCCCTGGTAGACGGTGGGGGCGTTATAAGTGATCTCGCCCTCGACTGAATTTTTGATCGGGCAGGAGAAGACTTCACCGTCAGGTATATTATGCCGCCCGCCACAGGAGACGGCCCCGATCCCTTTGATGGAGAAGCGCAGGTCTGTGTTGGGCCCCTTGAGCTCGACGCGGTCGGTCGCGGCCATCAGCTTTTCCAGTGCCGCCATCCCAGCCTCCATCCGGCTGTAGTCTTGGGTGCAGACACGGAAGAAAAATTCTTCAAAGGACTCCGTGCTCATCATCGCCTGCTGCGCCATGGCAGGCGTCGGCCAGCGCAGGATGACCCACTTGGTCCGTCCCACCCGGTAGTCCAGCACCGGCTTCATCGCGCGCATGACTTGGCTCACCTTGTCCGGGGCCACATCTGACATCTCAAAAATATTATCCGAGCCCCGCACCGCGATGTAGGCATCCATTTTTTGCATCCGGGCCAGCTCCCAGGCGGCCTGGGTCTCAAACTGCTCGACATCCAGCCCGTTGACCAATTCACGGCTGATGCGGGCACGCTGCAGATTGACAAAAGGCACTGCACCTCGCTCGCGGGCCGCGCGGACCAGGGCAATGACCATGGCATCCGGTATGTCAAAGGCGTCGATCAAAACGCGCTCCCCTTTTTTTAATTTCGTGGAGAAACCAGTGAGCACGGCGGCCAGTTTGGAAAAATTTATGTCCATGCTGGCAATGCGAACGAAATTTGCCCTCGGGTCAAAGCTGCAAAGTAGAAATTTTTACCGCTCCAGTGGCGATTAAGCCCCGCACCCGGGTCACTGCTCGGGTGCCAGGACGACCCGGAAGCCCAGTGCATGGTTGAGATTGCTTGGGCTGCTTTGTTCGCGCACGGCCGAGCGCACGCGTGCCGCGGTATCTTGCCAACCGCCCCCACGCACGGTGACGCGATTGCCCTCGCTGCGGGCAAGCGGGTCGACGAGTTCACCTCCCGGCAAACGGCTGTTGAAACGATCCAAAGTCCACTCCCGGACATTGCCATGCATATCGTAAAGACCGTAGCGGTTGGGCGCAAACTGCCCGACATCCGTCGTCCCATAACCGCTGCGGGGCGAGCGAAGCCCATCGCTTCGATCAATCGGGTAAACCCCATTGAACTGCCCCAGACTCGCATCCGCCTGCTCACCCCAATAAAAGGGTGTATCCGAGCCGGCGCGGGCCGCGTATTCCCACTCAGCCTCGGTGGGCAAGCGATAGACATAGCCCGCAGGCAGTCGCCCGGCCTCACGCTCGATCTGCGTCAAGGCCTCACAAAATTTCATCGCATCGTCCCATAAGATATTCTCGACCGGCCGGTTGGGCCCCTTGAAATGGGATGGATTCCGTTTCATCACACTGCTGTATTGGCGCTGAGTCAGCTCATGGATCCCCATCCAGAATCCCCGCGTTAAGCGGACACGGGTGACCGGCCCTTCGGTGGGCAGGCGGGCGTGCTCAGTCAATGGACTACCCATCGAGAATTGCCCCGCTGGTATCCAGGCAAAGGATACATCGATATAGGGCAAATCCCAGGAGTTCCCGACCCGGGGCCCTGGAATCGGGACCGCCTCAACCTCCCAGACAAAGGCCTCCGTGGGCTCGAGTTCGAGCGTACGCCGCATGGTCAAATAATTATGCATGCGTAGCTCCGCTTCGATTGTTTGCTTTGCCGGGACCTCAATCGGGCCTTTATCCAGACGGACCAACTGGTCGTTGATAAACAACTGAGTCGCTATACCGTCCACCCCCTTCAGCTTGATCGATCCAGGCCGCGGCATCAAGGTGAGCGGCACCGTCGAAGTCTGAGCATCCTCAATATTCAGTTGCACCCGCTCTGAGACATAAAGCGGATGTTTCAATTGTAAACTGACAGGCCCCACCGGCAAGGCTTCCAATGTATCCGAAGTCAAAGGCTGGGCGCTCTCATTCATCCAGAGCTCAACTTCTTTGCGAAAGGCTTCGGTCAGGCCCGGCGCCTCACCCGCCCGGTTTATCTCCATACGCACGGAACCGGACAGGGGGACCAATTCACCGAAATCGACTGCAATGTCTTCACCCAACCCGACCTCGACCTGCCGGGATACCGGACGATAGCCTGCTTTCCGTATCTCAAACTGATAAACCTCGCCGGGAATCAAAGTATCCAAACGCAGCGGAGTCAGCCCGGCTTCGGTTCCATTCATATATAAAATGGCACCTTCCGGTTGGCTCGTTAGATGCCCAGCAACCGGGCTCACCTCCAGCGCCGCGCTGATGGCCACAGCTGAATCTGCCGGCACAAGCTGAGCGCTCACTGCTTCCGCCCGATAGCCTGCCTTTTCAATTAGGAATTCGTAAGTCCCCTCGGCCAGCACTTGTGCCAGGCGCAGAGTCCCTGCCGCATCGGCTTCCCCGAGTGCCGTCCGGCCACCTTCCGCATCGACGACGAAGACTGTCGCCCCAGGCTCAGTCGCGATTTCAACATCCACCAAACTCGGCTCGATCTCCTGCTGGCTCGCTTGCTCCATTTCAGCCACAGCAGCGCGCCTCGCGTCTTCGCTAGAATAACTGCTTTTCAAAAACGAGGCCAACACCGCAGTCAATGAGACACCGATCAGTCCAATAATAATGAGCCGATAAATACGACTGGCCAATTCGCCCCGCGCCACAATTCCCTTCGGCACCGGGATACGCACAATTTGTCGTTCGATATATCCGGAGCCCTCCGAGGATGAATTAAGCGCCGTTCTTTTAAGCCCCAGTAGCGCCATCTTACAGGATTGATAGCGCTTCTCTTTATCCCGCAAAAAAGATTTCTCAAAGAATTCGTTCCAATTTGGCAAGAGGCCCGGAATCCATTCCGTCGGGCTCTTGAATTCAGAGGTTTCCGGCTTGCGCCCGGTCAACAACCAATAGCCGATCACCCCGACTGCAAAGACATCGACCCGTGAATCCTCCTCCACCCCCGACTTGTACTCCGGGCTCATGATATCGAAAGAGCTCAGTCGATCGAGCGTCTTGCGGCTGTCGATCGGTGAGACCGATGCCGACACCACGGACTCAAACAATTCCACTCCCATGGCGGCCTTAATGCCGAGCCCTAAAATCCGCACAGACCCATCCTCCTGAACGTAGATCAGATCGGTGTCCAAATCCCGATGATCGAGACCACTGGAATGGGCATAGCCCAAAGCGCCCAATAACTGGGCGATCAATCGCGTCGATGCACGCACCCCAATCCCCGTCTCTCCAGGGTGGCCGTGAGCCCCGAAATACTGGCTCAAGCTGTGGCCTTTGACTGGCTCCAAAAAGAGACAAATCCGGCCATCGATAATCGAGCAATCCTGAATTTTGGGAAAGGCCTCGTGCCCCACTGCGGCCAGCATTTTCTTGAGTGCTTCCAGTCGCTTGATAAAGGTCTGATTACCATTGGTCCGGGAATGAAAAACCCCCACTGTAACGTCATGCAGATCACGCACATGCTGCATGTGGTAGTAATTCGCCAACAATCCGGCAGTCAGACATTTCACCACCTTGTAGTTTCCGAATGAATCGGCCGCCTCCAGCACCGGATTGCTCAGGCGGGCACGCGCCTGAGCGTCTTTAATACTGGCTGGCTGTTCTTCCTCCGGATCCATCAAATATGATTCCCTACCTATTGAATTTCGTCAAAAAACGCTCCAACTGAAGCCAGAATCGTGTCGACCGAAGCTAACTTACCCGGCCCCTCATAGCCGCAAGCCAGCATTCCGGCCTCCGGCTCGATAAAACGGTAGCCGCGCTCACGCAGGGTCTGTATGTTGGCCTGGGTCGCAGCGTGCAGCCACATTTTCCCATTCATCGCCGGTGCCAGCATTACGGGTGCCGGAGTCGCCAAATGAATCGAGGTCAACAAATCCGGCGCCAACCCATGCGCAAACTGAGCGATACAGTGAGCCGTAGCCGGTGCGACCAGGAGTAAATCCGCCCGATCCGCCAGCTCGATATGCCCCGGTTGCCAACCGGCCCCCTCTTGCCAAATGTCCGATGCCACCGGGTGCCGCGAAAGCGTCTGCAAAGTCAGAGGCTGAATGAAGCTACCAGCCCCCGCAGTCATGATGGGAAAGACATCGGCCCCCGCTTCCGTCAAGCGGCTGACTATGTCCGCCGCTTTAAAGGCTGCAATCGAGCCAGTCACCCCCAGCAGGATCGTGCGGCCTTTCAGGTTGGATTTCATTTCACTCACTGGATTTAAGATTGAGGATATTTTACCGACAAACAAGACCCAAAAATGGGGCCTGGGCTTCAACTCAGCCGACAAGCCCGCGCTTGACAGTATTCTTTGGGCAGCGAATTCTACCCCCATGCAACGGGGCCAAATCACAAAATACACCGCTTTCACACCGATTGACTTACCCGACCGTCAGTGGCCGGCCAAGACCATCACACACCCACCGATCTGGGCCAGTGTCGACCTGCGCGATGGCAATCAAGCCCTCTCCATTCCCATGACTATCGACGAGAAGCTGGAGATGTTTGAGCTCCTCGTCAGTATCGGCTTTAAAGAAATCGAAGTCGGCTTCCCATCAGCCAGCGATACCGAGTTCAACTTCATCCGCCGCCTGGTGGCGGAAGACCGGATCCCGAAAGACGTCACTTTGCAGGTCCTGGTACAGGCCCGCGAGCACCTCATTCGCCGGACCTTCGAGAGCCTGCAAGGCGTCTCCCAGGCGATTGTTCACCTCTACAATTCGACCTCGCCCGTGCAGCGGCGCATCACCTTCAATAAATCAAAAGACGAGATCAAAGCGATCGCCGTCGAGGGCACACGTTTGATAAAAAGCCTCGTTTCCAGCATTCCGGAAACAAAAATACGCCTGGAATATTCACCCGAGAGCTTCTCCGATACCGAGGTCGATTACGCGCTGGAGGTGTGCGAGGCTGTTATGGCTGAGTGGGGGCCCACCGAGGAGGAGCCCATCATCTTAAACCTGCCCGCCACCGTCGAAGTCGCCACGCCCAACGTGCACGCCGACCAGATCGAGTGGTTCTGTCGCCATTTGAAAAACCGCGATCAGGCCATCATCAGCCTCCACACCCATAACGACCGCGGCACCGGTATCGCCGCCACCGAACTGGGCCTGCTCGCCGGGGCCGACCGGGTTGAAGGCACCCTCTTTGGCAATGGCGAGCGCACGGGGAATCTCGACCTCATGACGGTGGCGCTTAATCTCTACACCCAAGGCGTGGACCCGCTGCTCGACTTTAGCCACCTGGAGCACATCCGCGCCGTTTACGAGCGGGTCACACGGATGACCGTTCACGAGCGCCACCCCTATGCCGGCGATCTCGTCTTTACCGCATTTTCCGGCTCACATCAGGATGCCATCAAAAAGGGCATGGACGCACGCAAACTCGAGAGCGGCGAACAAGGCCGCTGGGAAGTGCCCTACCTCGCCATTGATCCCGCCGATATTGGTCGCGATTACGAAGCCATCATCCGTATCAACAGCCAAAGCGGCAAGGGCGGCGTCGCTTATATCCTGAATAAAGACTTTGGCCTGGATCTGCCCAAAGCCATGCATCCGGAAGTCGGCACCGTGGTCAACGCCGCCGCCGATCAGGGCAGCCGCGAACTGAGTGCTGAAGAAGTCTTCGCTGTCTTTCAAAAAGAATACGTCAATTTGAAATCCCCACTGGAGCTTTTCTCCATCGAGCGGGAAGATTTTTCCAAGCGGGGCGAAGTTCAGGTAGAGGCTGAGGTCTCCTTTGCCGGTGAGACCATGACCGTGGCCGGCACCGGCAACGGGCCGATCAGTGCATTCGTCGACGCTCTGCAAGCCAAGGGGTGGAAAGATTTCAACCTGCTGGACTACCGTCAACATTCCATCGGCGGTGGCTCCAAGACAAAAGCCGCCGCCTATATTCAAATACAAAACGAAGCCGGGGCCACCTTCTTTGGCTGCGGCATCGATGCCAGCATTGAAATGGCCGGACTACAGGCCCTGGTCAGTGCCTTTAACCGCGCGCACTCTACAAGTTCATAACTCCACCAGCAACTACTCGACGGTGTGAGCGCCGAGCTTGCGGTCGACTTTCTCCATCCGGAGCTTCACCAGTGCTGGCACGCCGTTGTCGTAAGGCACCTGCACTTCACCCTGAATGAGGGGGAGCGCATACTTGTAGAAGTTGTAGTTCATGCTCACGCCATCTTCGTTGATCCAGCTCTCGGGCAGCTTTTTCACGCCGTTGGCGATCTCGGAGAGATCAGCCAGACCGGTCTCGCAGGTATAAGTCTCGCCATCTCCGCGCAGGAGGGTGACCATCTTGTCGGTCTCGCCCGCGACGGCAGCCTTCACGGCAGCTTGGCCAGCCATGTAGGCTTCATCGTTGTCGGCCTGCGAGGAGCAATGGACGGCGGCGCGCTGCGCCATGCCCAGCTTGACCGAGCGGGCTTTAACTTGCAGGCTCTCTTCAGCCAGCGCGCGAAGGTATTCACCGGCCCCACCGAGTTGGGAGTGGCCGAAGGCGTCTGCACTGGCGCTGTCCGTCGAGACGAAATTACCATCGGCATCGACCAGGCCTTCACCCACCACGACGACGCAATACTTCTCTTTTTGCAGGACGTGCTGCACATCGGCGATAAATTTCTCCGGCGAAAAGGCCACCTCCGGTAGATAGATGAGGTGTGGTGCGGCCTTGGGCTCGTCGCGGCGCTTGGCCAGGGCAGCCCCAGCGGCGATCCAGCCGGCACTCCGGCCCATCACTTCGATGATTTGCACCAGATCGTGCTGGCCCATGCCAGCATTGTCGGCGGCGATTTCTTTGACGGTGGTGGCGATGTATTTGATCACAGAGCCGTAGCCAGGTGTGTGATCCGTCGTGACGAGGTCGTTATCAATCGTCTTGGGGATACCAATCACGCGCAGCGCATAGCCGCGCTCTTGCGCCAGCTTGGAGATTTTATCCGCCGTGTCCTGTGAGTCGTTACCACCGGCGTAGAAGAAATAGCGGATGTTGTGCGCCTCGAACACTTCCAGCACGCGGTCGAAATCGGCCTGCTTCTTCAGCTTATAACGGCAGGTGCCGAGCGCAGCACCCGGGGTGTAGCGCAGCCCGCGGATGGTCTGCTGGGACTCAGCGGCGAGGTCGATGAGTTGCTCATTGAGGATCCCCAGCACTCCGTTGAGGCCACCGTAGATTTCTTCGATGCACTCGTGATTGAGCGCTTCGGCCACCGCGCCAGACAAACTGGCGTTAATGACGGATGTAGGGCCGCCGGATTGGGCGATGAGACAGTTTCCTTCGAGTTGTTCTGACATAAGTGTAATGGATGTGATTAAATTTAAGACTGTGACTGTGTGTAAGTGGGACGCTTCTGAAAGCAATACTTAAAGAATTGCGCCGGGCGTATAGTCGCTCGCCGCAGGAAAAGCCTGCGCCTCTTCGCGCACCGCAGCACAAAACTTCTCTACCTGAGTCGAGGCCAGGCCAGTCATCGCCTGCGCACGCCCCATCATCTCAGTCAGTGCTTCCAATGAGAGGCCGAGACGCGCATCGCCCGCCAGCCGTTCGACCAGATTGTTGGCTGTGATCTCACCCGCCCGCAAGTCGCGCACCGTCTGCACGGCATGCTCCTTGATCGCTTCGTGAGCCGCCTCCCGGCCAGCCCCGGCCCGGACGGCTTCCATCAATACCGTCGTGGTCGCGAGGAAGGGGCCGTAGCGCTGGTTTTCCTGATCGATCACCGCCGGATAAACTTCCATCTGGTTGAGGATCGTCAGAAAGGTATCGATCAGACCGTCGATGGCAAAAAAGCTATCGGGCAGAAATACCCGCCGCACCACCGAGCAGGAGACATCCCCTTCATTCCACTGATCGCCCGCGAGTTCGGCCGCCATGGTGAGGTGGCCCTTTAGAATCACAGAAAAACCGTTGAGGCGCTCGCAGCTGCGGCTGTTCATCTTATGCGGCATGGCCGAGGAGCCGACCTGCCCCTTGGCAAAGCCCTCGCTGGCCAACTCGTGGCCGGCCATGATGCGGAGCGTCTTGGCAAAACTGGAAGGCCCCGATGCCAGGCGCACAAATACAGACACCACTTCAAAGTCCAGTCCGCGCGGATAGACCTGCCCCACCGTATCCAGTGATGCGCCCACACCCAGATGGTCGAGAATGCGATCTTCCAGTGAGGCCACCTTCGCCTCGTCACCACCAAACAAGGTGAGCAAGTCCATCTGGGTGCCAACCGGCCCCTTCAGACCGCGCACCGGATAGTTGTCGATGATACGGTCGAGCTCGCGCACCGCGCAGAGCAAGTCCTCTCCAAACATGGCGAGACGTTTACCAAAAGTTGTCGGCTGTGCGGGCACGTTGTGCGTGCGGGCTGTGATCACCAGGTCCTTCCAATGCTCGGCCCGCTCGGCCAGCTTGAGCAGGGCGGCGATTGCCTTGGTCCGCACCAGTTCCAGCGCCTGGATGATCTGGAGCTGTTCAACGTTTTCCGTCAAGTCACGACTGGTCAGGCCTTTATGTATATGCTCATAGCCGGCCAAATCGCAAAACTCCTCGATGCGGGCCTTCACATCATGCCGGGTCACGGCTTCGCGCCGGTTGATCGAGTCGAGGTGGATCGTCCCTTTAACGCGCTCGTAGGCATCGATCGCCGCCTGCGGGATGTCCAGCCCGAGATCTTTTTGCGCCCGCAGCACCGCGATCCAATAATCGCGCTCCAGCGCGATACGGCCTTCCGCGCTCCAAATAGCCTGCATCGGCTTGGAGGCATAACGGCTAGCTAAGACATTAGGTATGTTTTCCATGATGGTTTTGTGTTGGGAAAACGGACCATCATACGAAACACCACACACCATGCGACACAAAAACAGGAAAAATCCGCGGATACGGAAACACTAAAAGCCCGCTTTGCTATTAAAGCAAAGCGGGCAGAAGAGTGGGAAAACTCTTTTAAAGCACTATTCGACTTTCAGTGTGCCTTTCCCCAGAAGCGCATCGTAATCAGCTACGGTGCCTCCGTTCACGCAGCACTGGATGATCTCACGGCCCAGCGGGCGCAACTCCGGCGAATCAAATTGCGCCAGCTCCTTCAAGAAGAACTCACGCAAGATTTGCGCACCTGCATCGTATGCATCCAGGCCGACTTCAGGCTGCTTCTCGACTTGGAAGAACCAGGAGCCGATTTGCCTCGCTTCAACCATGATCGAGTCCGGGCTCCAGCCCAGCAGCGGGCAGCGTGAGGGCAGCACTTGCTTATCCGTGAATTTCGCACCATTGCGGCGGGCCAAATACTCTCTGGTAATCCACTGCGGCATGAAACTCACCTCCCAAGCCCCAATGTGCTGATTCGGCACGAGTATGTAATCCACTTCGGGCGTCGCTACAATCTGGTCAAGTATCAGATTGGCTTGATCGACCCGGCGACCAGTCGCAAAGGGCCAATACGAGCCGACCCCCTCAGAGGACATACCTTCAACATCAACAATACTCGGATTGGCGTGTCCGCGCGGGGCCACCAGGCGCCAGAGCCAGGCTAGCGCCGGCGGTAAGACGTGGAACATACCAATGATCCCGTAGCTGGGGTGATCCGCCGAGCAAGGGGGGCAGCGCACACCAAAACTGCGGATATCCACCTCCACGGCCCCTTCGACCACATCCGGTATAGCGCTGCGGGGCACAACCACCCGCGGATTCGGGCAGGGGGACCCGGGCGCATCCTCGATGTGCTCCCAGATCAATGCCGTGCTGTTTGGCTGCGCGTCGATGTTTAAAAAGAGCAAATCCTCCGGCGGGTGAACCGTCAGCGACTCCAGGTGCGGATCGATTCCGTAACGATCAATATGATTAATCCGCAGGAACCAGGCATCCTCCGCATCGACCAGACCCAGCTTGCCCGCGCCGCGGTCGAGCGTCGGGTGGCACAGAGCCATGTCGTCGGTCACCGGCCTCAGCGTGCAGGTTTGCGGCAAACTCAGGGCGCGCTTGTCACCCGTCAGCGTGTTTGTGCCCAAAAGCAGGGAGCCATCAGACTGGCGGTGCACTTGCTCGAGCATTTCGCTCTTACCACCGCCCGAAGCACCCTCGTGCGAAATCACAATCCGGCTGTCATAGGGAGTCACCACCTCGACAGTCGAGCAGTGCATGGTGATCCACTTCTCCTGCTCACCCAAGTTGAGCAGAACGCCGTAAATACCCTTCTTCGCACTCGGTCCCGGATACAGGTTGTAGCTGAACAGCTCGTGCATGCCCTTCAAGCGGTTGTGGACAACCACCTGTTTGCCTTCGAAGTGAGTATGGCGGTAAGGCGGCATGACATAGATAACTGCCTTGGGCGCAAAGTCCGCAGGCACCTCAGCCGGCACCAGCATCCCCTGCAACAAGGCCAGCCCCAGCGCAAAGAATCCTGCATTGTCCGGCGCAATCACGATTGCATCCGTGCCTTTCCCAACCACGCCTGCGCGGAAGGGAAACATAGCCAGCGGTTGTCCGGCCAACCAGTCTAGCGACTCTTCCCGCAGCGAGTCGAAAGATTCACCAAAGCGACCCTCGTAAGTCGGCTTGTCGGTCGGATCCGCATCGCCAATCACCATGCAGTCCGGATCACGGCGCCGCATGTAGGGCTCGATGTAATTGGCTGCGATACCATTCTTTACCCGACAAACGCGGGCCTCGACGACCCGCCCTTTGCCGGGAACGTCATAACTGACTTCATGCCAGCCCTGCGCATCCGCATCGCGAACCGCCAGCGCACGTACGTCGTCAAACGACTCAGGCACGATAACAGAGGGCGCACGTGCCAGAACACGCTCCGCCGTTTCAGGTAGTTTATATCCAATCAACGGGTGATGGAAAGTGGGTGTTTTTATAGGATTACTCATAACATTATCTTTCGTTGAAGCGTCATACTATCAGATATATTAATACAAAGCTATGCATCTATTGAAATGATGCGCATATATTGACACCAATATAAGCTCTGTTCACAAGTTTCTTTGACCATGCCACATTTTGCCCGCGAGGCTCTCACACAAAGAATGCACCGCTCTGATTTGCTGGACCGGCTATCGACGGATGTTCGCGTCCTGTTTCGGAAACGTCTGAGCTTCGAAGCCAAAGAGCCCGAGGTTTCGAAAGGCCTGATCAGTAGCCCGTTGCAAGTCGGCGCCGTTTCCCTGGGCTTTCTCACCCTGCCCGCCAGTAAGCAGCGGGAGAGAAACGTAGCCTACAAACACTGGCTGGAGATGGCCTGTAATGAACTGGCCCATGAGTTGAACCGTCCGCACTCACAAGGCTCCCATGTGCTGCCTGCCAAGATCATTCGCGCCATCCGTCTGATCAAGGAATCCCACCATGAAGCCCTCTCCCTGGGTGATGTCGCGAAAGAAGTCGGTCTCAGCCGTGAGCGCCTGAGTCGGCTATTTCATCAAACCATCGGCATTACCTTCTCCGAATATCTGAGCGGAGTCCGCCTGACCGAAGCCAGGAGGCAACTTTCCAGTGATCCTGGCAAAATCACCGAGATCGCCTTCGCCTGCGGATTTCAATCACTCTCCCAGTTCAACCGCCGCTTCCGGGCGACCGAAGGCATAAGTCCAAGCGAGTTCCGCCGAAAAGTACAGGCGGCCCGCTAGAAAATCACGTGCCCCTGCGCCCACTTGACGAAAAACACGCCCAAATTACTGGCCGCATGCGCCAACATGCAGGGAAATAGCGAGCGCCCCGGATTCCAAGGTCCGAAGCGGACCGCATAGAACCAAAGCGAATTGGCAAAAAGTATCCCGGTCGTGAACCAGGCCTTGGCGGTAAAGGTCCACTCAAAGCCGTCTTCCAGGCTCCAGAGATGCGCGTGGATCACCGCAAAAATCAATGAAAAGAAAACACAACTGCCGATCAGCAGCGCCCGCCCCTTACTTTCGACCACTAGAAAGCCCCGAAAAATCACTTCTTCCACCACACCGGCTGCAATGATCGCGAACACAAAAAACCAAACCATGTCACTCTGCTCATCCGCCACCCCCAGAGCGACCTCGCCCCCGGTCTCCACTCCCAGTAAGAGCAGGGCCCCCAGGGTCCCGATAATAAAGGCACCCAAAGGCGCTGCCACAGCCCCCGGCATCGCCCCCTCATGGGCCGTTTCCGCCCGTGCCGCCAGGTAATCACCGTAGTACATCTTCCCGACATAAACGGCCACGCCCACATAGAGCAGAATCATAATCGGATTTTCATTCATACTAAATCCCAGCTATCCCGCATCCCGCATCCCGCATCCCGAAACACGCACCAT
>REBV01000252.1 GCA_007692545.1 Puniceicoccaceae bacterium | reverse complement strand
ATCTACAAAGAAAGAATGCCCCTCTAAACTCGATTGACTGGGAACAGTTTCGTCGTAGTTTGACCTTATGAGTATTTCCGTAGAAAGAGAAGAACTGAAAGGCATCATCAAGGAATCGGTCTCGGAACTGTTTGAGCAGAATCGTGAGCTGTTTGCAGGCATCATCGAAGAAGTAATTGAAGATAAGCTGTTTATGGATGCGATGAAAGCCGGAGAGTCATCTGAGTTGGTTTCTCGGGACGCAGTCTTCGCAGCGCTCAAGAATGGAGGTTGAGTATCACAAGTCGTTCGAGCGTGACCTTCGGAGAGTGCGTGATCGAAATTTGCTGGCTCGGGTCGAGACGCTTCTAGTCGAGCTGGTGGGCTCCGAGAGTATGGACCCTATTCCCAATGTAAAGGTGATGAAAGGGCACCCCGATTATTTCAGAATCCGAATTGGTGACTACCGACTTGGTTTAAAGCGAATTGATGGCAGCGTAAAAATTATTCGTTTTCTCAGCCGAGGTGATATTTATCGGAAGCTCCCATGATTAAAGGTAGATCCCTGAAGTTATCAACCGCGCGAAGCCGCGGTGATAACTGATTGATGCGTATATCATGGCTCTTTAATACCCCGGTAAAGGCGTGATCAAGACGCTGAGGCTTTAAATCTATTGCGGTGGGTAGGTCTGGGTCGTCGTGGTTCGGGCTCAGTGCCGAGAATGATGCGCTTAGCCGAAACGACGCTGGTGCGTGGGGACACGCTGCCTCCTATGGGGTGCGTCGGCCCCAGAGGACTTGAAAGCGCTGGCCCATGTTGGCGGGGTGAATGAGCTCCATCAGGGTTTGGCGATCGGGGCTGAATTGGCCGGCGCTGTCGCGGACGATTGCTTCGGCAGCGCGTTGTGCCCGTTGCACCAGGAAAGATTCCTGGCTCTCCAGCGTGACCTGGTTCAAGTCTGCGGCCTCCATCTGTGCCAGAAGTGGCGTCCAGTTGACATCGCAGGTGATGTCGCAGGTGCCGGGGCTTTTTAGAAGATCGTTCCCCTGCTGGTGGTTTTGGTAGGTGCGGGCGGTGCCGCTGGGGTGGTCTTGCAGTAGCGAGGTCCAGGTGCGGCCATAGTCGAAGAGCAGAATGAGTCCGGTCCAGTCCTGCTCCAGCAGGGCGGCCAAAGCGGATTCGGCTTCCAGCGGCCAGTCGAGCTGGTAGCCATCCTCGATTATCTCAGGCAAGCGTGCCGCTGCGGCCACTACGGGTGGTGTGAATTCGTCGAGTAGGACTTCTGCCAGCACACCGTCCGGGCCGACGCGCACGCCACGCTCCCGCCAGGTGCCATCGCGAAAAATCAGCCGATGAAAGGGGAGGGCATCCAGCCACTCGTTGGCAAAAATAACGACTGGCCCGGCTGGATCGATCGCTTCCCCCTGGCGGATGACCCGCTGGGCAGCGAAGGGATGCTCGGGCAGGGCACGGAGTAGGGAGGTGTCCGGCTCGGCCGCGATTTCCACGAAGGTGTGGGCGGCGGCGTGCCCGGCTGGCAGCAGGTCCACCGCAGCGGTGCAGACCAGCTGGGCAAAGACCCGCCCCAGGCTTTCGGCAGTGTAAAAGTCGTGCCCGGCGCTGCGGCCCACCCGGTCGCGCGGCTGGGTGTAGTAGCCCAGACCCTCTGCATAGAGCACAAGCTCGATGTAGTCGCGGTAGCTGATTGGGCCTTTTGCGGTGCGCTCACGCAGCAAAGTGTGGAGCTCTTCGGCGGCTTGTTTCATTCAGCGAGGTGATGGATTTGATGGCATGATCGCAAAAAAAAGCCCCGCATGTGCCGTTTTAAGGGGAGATCTTAGCCTTTTGTGTCTAAGGTGGGCGCTTCCTCGCCGGCTTTTGTCTTCCGGTTGACGGCTTGACAGCGACTGGCTCGGGTCAGCTCCCGTTTGCTAAAGAGTAAAGGACAGATACTCCGTTAAGTGTCGAACACTGCAGGGTATTTATTAAAATAGCTAGACTTCTGCGGGAATCAATCGGAAATTAGAGTTCTTCTATGAAATGTTTGCCACAAGAAATAATCGCCCGCAAACGTGACGGGCACACACTACGGCGTGAGGAGGTGGATGCTTTTGTCGCTGGCGTAGTTTCCGGAGGGTTCAAAGACTACCAATCCAGCGCGTTGTTAATGGCAATTGTCCTAAAGGGCATGACGCCGGAGGAGACGGGTTGGTTAACCGAGGCCATGATGCGTTCGGGGCGCATCGTTGAATTGCCGGAAGTGACCCGCCCGAAGGTCGACAAGCATTCCACTGGTGGGGTGGGCGATAAGGTCTCGCTCATACTGGCTCCGCTGGTCGCGGCCTGTGGGCTGTGTGTGCCGATGATGAGCGGGCGTGGCCTGGGGCACACGGGTGGCACCCTGGATAAGCTCGAAGCCATTCCGGGCTTCAGCACCCAGATGGATGACGCCGCCTACCGGAAGCAACTTTTGGAGATTCACCAAGCCATGATCGGGCAGTCGGCCGATATCGTCCCGGCTGACCGCAAGCTGTATGCGCTGCGTGATGTGACGGCCACGGTGGAGAGCATTCCCCTGATTTGTGCCAGTATCCTGAGCAAGAAACTGGCCGAGGGCATCGACGCGCTCGTTCTCGATGTTAAGTTTGGGCAGGGAGCCTTTATGTCGACCGAAGCCGATGGGCGCGAACTGGCCAAAGCGCTGGTGGCGATCGGTACCAGTATGGGCAAGCCCACCTCGGCACTGCTGACCCGAATGGAGCAGCCGCTCGGACGGATGATTGGTAACGCCCTCGAAGTCATTGAGTCGATCGACTGTCTGCGTGGTGAAGGACCGGCCGATTTGATGGAGGTGACCTACGCCCTTTGTGCGGAGATGTTGCTCCTCGGCGGTCTGCACACAGACAAAGCCGCCGCCATGGCCGCGCTCAAGCAGGCCATTGACAGCGGTGCGGCCCTGGCAGCCTTCCGCCGGCTGGTCGAGGCGCAGGGCGGCGATCCCCGCGTGCTCGATGATTATCAGCGCCTGCCTCACTGTCAGCAACACCATGACGTGGTCCCGGACTTGGACGCAGCCAGCTATATCGCCCGTCTGGATGCGCGTGCCTACGGGCAGGCCGCTTGCTTGCTGGGGGCCGGACGCGCCAGTATGGATGCGGTGATCGACCCCGCGGTGGGCTTTGAGCTGCTGAAAAAAGAGGGCGACCGGATCGAGCCGGGTGAAGCCTTTGTTCGTATCCATTATACAAATACTGATCAACTCGAAGCCGTAATCGAACGCCTGCAAAACGCCACTCATTTCTCGCCCAAACCAGTTGCTGTCTTGCCGCTGGTGGTGGACCGGATTGCGCCGGAGATTAACACCTAACAAAACGATGAAACCACTCACACTGCCTGAACCACTCGCTTCCTTTAAACCTGAAATTGGCCTGATACTTGGGTCCGGCCTGGGCTTCTTTGCCGATGACCGGATCGAAGTGGTGGGGCGCTTGCCTTACGGGGAGATTGAAGGTTTTCCTGTTTCCACGGTCGAGGGACATGCCGGTCAGTTTGTCTACGGCACCATTGGGGGCAAGCGGGTGATCTGTATGCAAGGCCGCTTCCATTTCTATGAGGGCTATTCGATGCCTGAAGTGACGCTGCCTATTCGCCTGATGCACAGTCTCGGCGTGCATACCCTGTTTGTGACCAATGCGGCGGGCGGCATTCACCGCGACTACGTGCCGGGCGATTTCATGTTGCTGAGCGACCATATCAACGCACTGGGGACCAATCCTCTGATCGCCTGGCAAGGTGACGAGGGAGTGCGCTTCCCCGATATGTCCGAAGTTTATGATGGCACCTTGCGGGCGGGCTTGCGGGACTGGGCGCAGTCTCAGGGCGTCGATCTCAAGGAAGGCGTCTATCTGGCGACCACCGGCCCGAGCTATGAGACACCCGCCGAGGTGCGTGCCTTCGCCACACTCGGCGCCGATGCGGTGGGCATGTCGACGGTGCCCGAGGCCATCGTGGCCCGCAAGCTGGGTCTGCGCGTATTAGGCATTTCCTGTATCACCAATGCCGCTGCCGGCATCTCAAAAGTGCCGCTCACCCATGAGGAAGTCTCCGAAACCGCAGACCGCGTGCGCCAGCAGTTTGCAGACTTGCTCACCGCCGGGATTGCTCTAGCTTAAGCATTATGGCGACTGATTTATCTGAACACCCACTGATTCAGCACTACCTGACGATTCTCCGGGATCATCGGACACAAGCCTCGGAGTTCCGGCGCTGTAGTCGTGGTATCACCGAGGTGATTATGGTGGAAGCGGCCCGCAGCCTCCGCCTGGATCCCATCGATGTGACCACGCCGCTCGAATTGACGCAGGGTGCGCGGCTTAGTCCCGGCGTGGTATTTGTGCCGATTCTACGTGCTGGGCTGGGTATGCTCGATCCGGCCATGAGCATCATCCCCGGCTCCAGCGTCGGCTACATCGGCCTGGAGCGGAATGAAGTGACCGCACAAGCCACCTGCTACTATGCCAAGATGCCCGACCTGAGCGCGTGCGAGCAAGTCTTTGTGCTGGATCCAATGCTCGCGACCGGGGGCTCTGCCGCCCAGTGCGTCGAGCAAGTCAAAGCGCACGGGGCCAAGCGTGTCAGCATGGTCTGTATCATCGCAGCGCCCGAAGGCATTGCGACTTTTGAAGCCGCGCACCCCGATGTTCCGGTCATCGCGGGAAAGATTGATCGGCAGCTCAACGACAAAAAATACATTCTGCCCGGTCTGGGTGATTTCGGCGACCGCTTGTTCAATACCTGAGATGGCGAAGCTGCGCATTGAAGATGATTTTGAAGATGTTCTCGCTAAGGCCATGGCCGGGCAGGGCTGGACTGCCGCCGCTCTGGCAGATAAATCAGGCATCGAACGCTCCCAGCTGGAATCCTTGCTCGCCGGTCAGCTCGATGCAGAGGCGCTGCGTGCAGTGGCCCCGGTTTTGCAGCTTTCAGCCGAGCGAGTCCTGAGCATGGCTGAGCAGGCCTGGTATCCGGCTGCGTCTTTGCCCGATGGGGTGCGACTCTTCAATACTCCCTTTCCTGTGCCGGGCTATCAGGCGATGACCGTCAATAGTTATCTGTTCTGGAGCGGCGATCAGGCCATGGCCGTTGATACCGGTGCCTCAGCCGAGGCCTTGTTGGCCGAGGTCAAGCAGCGAGGCCTAACTTTGTCCGGACTTTTGATCACACACAGCCACCGCGACCATATTGCGGCGCTGGATGCGGTGCGGGCCGCCCATCCGCAGATGCCCATTTATTGCCCGGCAGGCGAAGCCTTGCCGGGGACTGTTTTGCTCAGTGAAGGCGCACAGCTGCATTGCGGCGCATGGCAGATTGAGGCCCGAGAGACTTCCGGACATTCACCCGGTGCGCTCAGCTATGTCGTGTCCGGCGGCGGGGGGGCGCTTGCCTTCGTCGGCGATGCCATCTTTTGTCTGTCCATTGGCAAAGCACCCAGTGCCTACGTCCAGGCACTGGAGCACAACCGAAAAAAACTGCTCAGCCTACCCGCAGAAACGCTACTGTGCCCGGGGCACGGCCCCGTCACCACAGTCGGTGATGAGCTCCAAAGAAACCCATTTTTTGCCGATTGACACAGTCGAGATTCAGCCCGCTAAAGACTGCGATCCCGATACATTGCTTTGGGGATTGATTCCGGGGCGGCAAGGGGCAAATAATTCCCGTTTTTGACGAATACGATATACAATACTATGGTAACAGGACTTTTATTTTCCGGACAGGGGGCGCAGACCGTTGGGATGGGGCGCTCGCTTTATGATAACTCGGCGACCGCACGGGCGCTCTACGATGAGGCCAACGAGGTGCTGGGCTGGGACCTGAAGTCGATCTGCTTTGAGGGTCCGGATGCGGCTTTGACGGAAACCAGGGTGTGCCAACCGGCGCTCTATGTGCAGGGCTATGCCCTCTTTCGAATCTTGCAGGAGCGGGGACATCTGGCGGAACTCAAAGCGGCTTGTGGTTTGAGTCTGGGTGAGTTGACCGCGCTGGCTGCGGCGGGGGTTTATGACTTTGCGACAGGGCTGCGGCTGGTGGCGGAGCGGGGTCGTCTGATGCAGCTGGCCTGTGATGCGACCAAGGGCGGCATGGCGGCGGTCATCGGTGGCACGCCGGAAGCGGTCGAGAGCTTTTGCCAGGAGTTTGAGATCGAAATCGCTAATTTGAACTGCCCTGGGCAGATTGTCATTTCGGGGGATCAGGCCAAAATACTGGAGGCTGTGGCCGCCTCCAAGGGGCGTTTTAAGCTGTGCAAACCGCTCAACGTGGCGGGGGCTTACCATAGTCGCCTGATGGCTTCGGCCCGCGATGCCTTTGCCGGGTTCATCGAGGACTTTAACTTCAAGGTGCCGCAGATTGCGGTCTATACCAACGTGACGGGTGCTCAGGTCTATGCCCCTCAGGCGATGAAGGATGCCCTGGTCGATCAGGTCGTTTCCTCGGTCCGCTTTGAGGATTGTCTGCGTAGCATGGCGGCAGACAGCAAAATAGACCAGTTTTATGAGTGTGGTCCGGGCAAGGTGCTGGCGGGTTTTGCCAAGCGCATCGATAAGGAGCTGCCGGTCATGCCGATGTCGGAGTTTGAGGAGATTCCCGCCTAGTTGGACGCCATGCGCATTTACTTCATGGGCATTTGTGGCACGGCGATGGGCAATGCCGCGCTGCTGGTTCGGGAGCAGGGGCATGAGGTCGTGGGGTGCGATGCGGGCGTCTATCCACCCATGTCCGACGTGCTGGCTGATGCCGGGATCGTTGTGTTGGAGGGCTTCGATGCGGACCGCTTGGCTGCGCTCAAGCCGGATCAAGTGGTGGTGGGCAATGCGATGAGCCGGGGCAATCCGGAGGTGGAGTGGTTGCTCGATCAGTCGGAGATCCCCTTCATTTCGCTGCCCGCGTTGTTTCACGATACGGTGCTGCTGGGGCGGCAACCAGTGGTCATCACCGGCACGCATGGCAAGACCACGACTTCGACGCTCACGGCCTACTTACTCGATGCGGCTGGGGCGAATCCGGGCTGGTTGATTGGCGGCGTGCCAAACGACCTACCGGGCGGAGCTCAGCTTGGCCGGGGGCGGCCCTTCGTGATCGAAGGCGATGAATATGATTCGGCCTTTTTCGACAAGCGCAGTAAGTTCATCCACTACCGCCCACAGATTGCGGTGTTGAACAATCTGGAGTTTGACCATGCCGATATCTTTCGGGACTTGGAGGATGTGCAGCGCAGCTTTCGCCATTTTTTACGCATCCTGCCGGCCTCCGGCTATGCGCTGGTCAACGGAGATGATGCCGCGATTGGTGCGATTTTGCCTGCGCCCTGGACACAGGTGATTCGGGTCGGCGTGGATAGGGGCAACGATCTGGTCATCCGTGATTTTCAGGATGCCCCTGGGGGGGCTTCCTTCGACCTGGTCTGGCGCGGGCAGGTTTGGACGCGGGTGGACTGGCCGTTGCACGGGCTCTTCAATGCGCGCAATGGAGCTATGGCCGCCCTGGCGGCGGCCCTGGCCAGCGGCTGTGAGTGCCCGACCGATTTTGATCTCTCTGCACTGGCTCGCTTCCGCGGAGTGCGGCGGCGGCAGGATGTCCTGCACGCGGGGGATCGCTGTGTCGTGCTGGAAGACTTCGCCCATCACCCGACAGCGGTGGCAGCTGCCATTGAGGCACTGCGTGCGGCGTATCCGGAGCGTCGCATGACGGTCTGCTTCGAGCCCCGCAGTAACACCGCGGCGACCGCCCGTTTTCAGGCGGCATTTCAGACGGCGCTCGGCTTGGCTGATGCCGTTTGCCTGGGGGCCGTGCATCGGGGCGAGCGTATGGCGGTGGCGGATCGACTGGATACAGATGCTATGGCGGGCGCGCTCAGCGCAGCTGGCGGTGATGCCCATGCCTTTAAAAAAAATGCCGATTTGCTGCGGCATTTGCAGCAGCGCTTAGAAGAGCAGCCGCACGGGGCCGCCGGCGAGTTGGTGGTTTTCTTTACTAACGGATCTTTCGACGGGGTGCCGCGTGCGTTGGTGGAAAGCTTCAGTCGAGCCTCGTCTACCGACGTTCGTTCCAGGCTTGGCTGCGGAAGCGTTGGGTAGAGTCTTCGATTTGTTGGCTGTTAAAGAGTGGGCGGATGTCTTCGAGGGCACCTGCAGGTAGTGCGAGGGCGGTTGCGAGCATAGCGTAGAGGCTGGAGGCGAATTGGCCATAGGGAAATGTGTCGGGGAGTGCGGCCCGATCGATTGAGCCCTGGATGAGTAGGCCTGCACGGCTGCGCTTCATAGCTGCACCTGCAATTTTGCGCCCGTCGGTGCGAAGTACGTCGTTGTGGGCAGGAGTGACGAAGCAATGGGCGGGATGCGGGATACGGGATACGGGATGCGGGATACGGGATGCGGGATGCGGGATACGGGATGCGGGATGCGGGAT
>REBV01000250.1 GCA_007692545.1 Puniceicoccaceae bacterium | reverse complement strand
CGAGCCCGAAACATGCCGTAGGTCGAAGCAAACAACGGCCCCCCCAGAAAGGCCATCACCAGCAGCGACGAGAGAATCAAACCCCCGTGTAAAATCCAATAGGGCATCGAGCCGAAGGGCGGCGGCGTCATATTCAGCGCCAGCGAAAAGACCATCCCCTGCCCCGCAAAAAAGCCCGCTACCCCGATCCGCAACCAGGCCCGCGAAAGCTTCAGGTCGAGATCGTCGCATTCATCGTCCACCCGACAGACAACGGTGGCGGGCCGATCACTGGAAGTGTTGCTGTCTGGCGACTTCATCTCAAACCGTGGGGAAAAACTCGGCACGCACTGCCGTAGCAGGGTTGGCTCTGCCGCCCTGCCGTTGTTGTTGGAGCGGGCGAACATAACGGGGGCAGGCGGCAAAGCCAACCTGCCTACGAATTAACGCTTCGTAGCAGGGTTGGCTCTGCCGCCCTGTGCGTATTTGACCGAATGGCCATTCAATTCGGGCGGCAGAGCCAACCCGACTACTATAAAACCCGAAAAAACTCATCTTCAGCCAGCTCCCCGGCTAGGTTACCGAAACCTGCACGTCCAAACTCGTTTCCACAAATTGATTAGAGACAAAAGTACCACTCACTGGCGGCACTGCCTCGGGGTGCCGGTGCACCGCTGTCGCGATGTGCGAAGCCCCCGCAATTTGCCCACTGGTGTTGTCAAAGCCCACCCAACCGGCCCCTGGCAAATAGACCTCCGACCAGGCATGGGTCGAGCCATGCTGGTTCGACCCGGGATTATGCAAATACCCGCTGACAAAGCGCGCCGCCAATCCAAGATAGCGGCAAGCTTCAATGAAAAACGCAGCAAAGTCCCGACAGCTGCCACTCCGCTTTTGCAGCGTCTCGGCGTGCGACTGCACTCCCGCCTCTTCCCGCATCAGGTACTTGAACTCAGCCACGATTTGCCGATTCATCTGCGTCAATAGCACATAGGTCTCGATTGATTGGCCAGGCCGCCAGAACTGCGATACCCATTGCTTGAGCGGGTCGATGTTGTTCGGCCAAATGTGCGTGCGGTAAGGCAACAAATCCATCCGGTCCTCCGGCTCAAAGGCGAAGGGAAAGGTCAACACCCGCTCGTCCACGATGAAGTCCAGCGGCTGCGTCTGGTAGTGCTCGATCCGCACCTCACTGGCGATGCGCAGCCGGGTGCCGGACTCAGCTAGATGCAGCACGCCGACCGAGTTGCCATAAACATCCCGATACCATTTGATCGTATGGTGGAGATTGACCTCCAGCTTCGAGGCCACAATGCGAATGTCATGCCCCTCCCGGGGGCGCAGGAGCAAGCGATGCTCCCGCAGTTCCACTGGCTGGGAGAAGCTATACTCCGTGACGTGCTGTATGCAGATCTGCTTCATTAAATCGGGGCGGCACAGAGAGATTGGACGGCATTAGCCTATTGGTGGCATAACCAACCGCGCTGAACTTAGCGTGGATAAACAAAGTGGGCCGATGAGGCATCGCCGAAACTGGGATTATGCAAAGGACTCACTTTACCTGTCTCACTGTCCAGAATCATCAAACGGGTGCGGGGACCATCCCTGCGGGTGAAGACCAGGTGCCGCCCATCACTCAGCCAGGCTGGCTCAACCGAGGAGGCGCCCTGCGTCAATATCTTGCTGCTCTGCGACTTCGCGTCATAAAGCGCGATCTGGAAGCCACCGCTGACCGCCACGGTGAAAGCAATCAATGACTCGTCCACCGGATTCCAAGCCGGCTCCGCGCAATAGTTACTGATATTGGTCGGGATTCGGCGCATCGGCCCGCCCGTGCTGGAGATCTCAAACAACTGTGGACGCCCCGGGGCATCCGATGTGAAGACTAGGCGACGGCCATCCGGCGACCAACTCGGGCTCGCCTCCAGGCTCTTATTATCGGTCAAACGACGCGGATTCTGGCCACGGGCATCGGCCACATAAATTTCCGAATTTCCTGTGCCTGTCAGTACCATCGCGATACGACGCCCGTCCGGACTAAACGCACCCCCGGAATTCGTCCCTTTATACGTGGCGACCGGCATCTTGCGCCCCGTGCTCAGGTCGATCATATAAATATCCGGAAAGCCCGTCTTATAGTAAGTCGTGTAGAGCAGACGACGACCATCCGGCGACCACCGCGGCCCCGTCACCAACGAGCGGTCACGCGTCAACGGGCTGACCTGGCTAAACAACAAATCACTGGTGTAAATTTCCGACACGCCCCGCTGCTTCCCGACAAAAGCCAGCCGGCCAGCAAAGAAACCCCGCGTCTGGAGCGTCGCTTCCACCACCAAATCGCAGGCCCGGAGCACCGCATTTTGTAAATCGCTGCCCGATACCTTCCGGCTCAATTGCTCCACAAAAGGATGTCCCGAGCCCACCGTCAACTGCACCGAGGCGCTGCCCGCAGGCTCCAGACGGATGACAAAAGCAGCCTCCGCCGGCCGCGCAGCCACATAAGCACCATGCAAGCCAAAAGCCCGCCGCGCCAGGGTCTCGATCCCCGAATCCGAGCTCTCCACCGCGATGGCAATCCGGCCTTCGCTGGCACGATCCAGGGGATCCAGGCGAATCGCCTCCCCCATCGCCACCAGTGGTGCAAGTAAATAACCGGAGATTGAAAGCAGTAATAAGTAAAAAATTCGCATAGTCATGGAGAAAGCCCGAACCCACGGAAAGCGCAATTGAAAAGCTCTCATAAATGCAGTTTTCTTGCACAGCATTGCTATAAGCTTTACCTTGAAAAGTTCTACTCTGATGCTCTCTTCATTATTGGATGATTTAACCAGCCGCATTCACCAGTTCACACCAGCTATTTTATGACAGACAGCGATCAGATCAAAGAAGTTCTCAAAACTGTAAAATTTCCCGGTTTCAGCCGCGACATCGTTTCCTTCGGCCTCGTGCGCGAGGTCGATTTGGCCGGAGACACAGCTCAAATCGGGATCGAAGTCACCACTGGCGACCCCAGCGTGCCCGAAAAAATCGCCGCCGATGTGAAGCAAGCGGTCGGCGCACTCGAGGGCATCGAAAGCGTCCAGGTGCGGATGGAGATCAACCAGCCCCAGCAACAGCCCAAACCGGGCGCGGGCAGCTCCCCCAGCACCGCGGGCAACCCCGCCATGCAACAGGTGAAATACGCTATCGCCGTGGCCAGCGGCAAGGGCGGCGTCGGCAAGTCCACCGTCACAGTGAATCTCGCCTGTGCCCTCCAGCGCATCCTCGAAGCCGAGGGCAAGGGCGGTGTCGGTATTATGGATTGCGATATCTACGGCCCGTCTATCCCACTCATGCTGGGTGCCGCCGGGCGGCCCGAGATCGAGAACGACCTCATCCTGCCGATCGAGAATTTCGGCGTGCGCACCATGTCGATGGGCTTCCTCGTCGATGAGGACACCCCCGTCGTCTGGCGCGGCCCCATGATCATGAAAACGATCCAACAATTCGCCCAAAACGTAAACTGGGGCGAGCTGGAAATCCTGGTGGTCGACCTCCCACCCGGTACTGGCGATGCCCAACTCTCGCTGGTTCAGACCATCCCGCTGGAAGGTGCCCTGATTGTCACCACCCCCCAGCCCGCCGCATCCAATGTGGCCCGCCGGGGTGCCCGCATGTTTGATAAAGTCAACGTGCCCCAACTCGGCGTGATCGAGAACATGAGCTACCTCGAAGGCCCCGACGGCAGCCGCCAAGCCCTCTTCGGCCAGGGTGGCGGTCAGGAAACAGCCGAATCCCTCGGCACCCAACTGCTCGGCCAGATCCCACTCGACCCAAATATCCGCATCGGCTGCGACAAGGGCATCCCCATCGTCGTCAGCGATCCCGATTCTGCCGCCGCCCAGGTATTTATGGCGATTGCGCGACAAGTAATTGATAGTCTTGTAAAAAAATAGGTTCGAATTTTTTTTAAGCTAGCCAAAGCCGATCCTCTGATTACACGTCGTATCTCGTATGACACTTTGTGTTCACCTCAGAATCCCTAAATGAGCGAGAAGAAGAAAACCATGTCGAACTCAGCTATCAGCAATATTACGGACATTGATACCATCGCGAGCAAAAGTAACGAACCGGAGCCGGGCTTCGCCCAGCGCTCCACCCTATACCAGGAGTTCCTGGCCGAGAGAGAGGAGATACTGCGCCATAAATGGATCGAATCCGAGAAGCAGGGTAAGGACATCGGCTTCGAGCGCGCCCTGCTCGACTGGATTCGCAAACACCGGGAAAGCTGGCGCAGCACGCGCAACAAAAAGCTCGGCAAATAAAGCCGCCGCCACTTACGATCGCCTGCGCCCCCGCTCACAGCCTGACCACTCGCCACCGCCGACACCATGTGGATCCAGGCTACCTGCTCACTCGACTTCCAAGTCTCGGAAGCCAGCCCCTTCCTTTTCATGCTCCGCCCGCGCAGCGGTTGGCACCAATGGGTCGGCAGCGAGGAATACACCCTCAACCCCGGCGTTCCCGTCGTCGAGTTCACCGACCCCTTCGGCAACCTTTGCCAACGACTCGTCGCACCCCCTGGCGAGTTCTCGGTGCGCACCTCCGTCAAAGTCGATTGCGCCGAAGCCTCCGACTCCGCACCCGGTGCCCCCTTTATCGAAGTCCAGCAGTTACCCAACGAGACCCTACCCTTTCTCCTCCCCAGCCGCTACTGCGAGTCCGACCGTTTCAACCAAATGGCCGCCTCCATCGTGGGTGACCAGGCTCCCGGCTATGATCAATGCGTCGCCATCGTCGACTATATCCGCCGCACCACCCGCTACACCCCAGGCGAGGGGGCCGACATCATCAGCGCGACCGAGGTGAATCAGCGCTCGAGCGCCGTCTGCCGTGACCTCGCCCACCTCGGCATCGCCTGCTGCCGCGCCCTATCCATTCCCGCCCGCATGGTTGTCGGCTACCTTGAGAACCTCGAGCCGATGGACCTCCACGCCTGGTTCGAGGCCTATGTCGGCGACCGCTGGTACACCTTCGACCCCACCCGCGAAAACCTGCTCGGCGCCCGCATCGCTATCGCCTACGGCCGCGACGCCGCCGATGTTGCCATCTACACCCAATTCGGTCAGCCTGCCACACTCCTCGCCATGAGCGTCACCGCCAAACAAATCTAACCGCATTCCCAATGATCAATCGCCTCCTAGCTACAGTTAACAGTAATCCAGCAGAACAAATTGGCTACTACACCGGCGTGGTGCTTGCAGTCGCCTTTATGATTGGGGCACCCATTGTCTGCATTTGGTCACTTTTTAAATTCTTCAAGACCAAGCAGAAAGCCTTCCTGGTTCTTTTAATCCTGTCCGCCATCCCGACTGGCGCTATAAGCGTTATTATAATGATGGGGATGCTGCAAGGGCTTCAGGTAAAATCGGCCTACATCGATACCGATGCACCAGCCCTGTCGAAAAGCGAAGTGACCATTGGCGATACACCGCTGCGCATTGCACTACCCGATCACTGGGTCGCACTCAAAGAGCTCAACCCGAATGCCACCTTTCAAGCCGGCAATCTTAGGCAGGAAGAATACAGTGTTGTCTTTGCCTACCACAAAATGGACCTCGCGGCCACCACGGACACGCTTTACTATAATTCATTAAATGAGTTCGAAGTCAGCCTCAGCCACTTACGTGTCATTGAGGAGCGAGAACTCCATCTACTCGACCGCCCCGCGCGACAAGCTGAGATTTCGGGGACCATCAACGATGTCAACCTCATCTACCTCGACACCATCTTTGAAGGAGACGACTACTACTATCGCCTACTACAGTGGACCCTGCCCTCTAAAAGTAAACAGGCACTGCCGAGATTTCACGACATCATCGCCTCCATCGCTGAAGTTGGCAGCGATTAAAGCTCGGCGGCTTTTAATCCCACCCGTTGCAAGCCGCAGTGGACGATTCCAGTTGCCAAACGGTGCCCGAATCCTGTAATATTTCGATTATCAATTCGTTTGCTGTTTTCATCTTCCAACCCCTTGTTTTATGACCATACACCCTACTATAAACGACTGCCGCGGTTACGTAGCGGCGCACTTACACCACGAAACGAAGGTACGTTCGGGCGGCTTTAAACGGCTGCCGTCGGTGACGATCTCGCGCCAGACGGGTGCCCGCGGCCGCACCATCGGCAAGAAGCTGGAAACCGCGCTGCGGGTGGCTCAGAAGAAGGCAGATGTGCCCTGGACCATGTTTGACGAAACCCTGGTAGCGCAGGTATTGGACGACCATGATCTGCCCGCAGAGTTGGAAAAATTCATGCCGGACGATGCGATTGGCGAACTGGAGGGCACCATTAACGAACTGCTGGGCCGCCACCCTTCGCTTTGGTCCTTATTTGAGAAGACCAGTGGCACCATCGCCCGACTGGCGCGCATGGGGCACTGCATCATCGTTGGGCGGGGCGGCAATGAGGTCACCCGGGGATTTGATAACGTCCTACGCATCTGCCTGGTGGGCAGTGAGCGCAACCGGATTCGCCAGATGGTTGACGCCCATGGGATGAGCGAAACCGATGCCCGCACCTTTATCCACGAGGAAGACATCGCCCGCTCCCGCTATGTGAAGAAGCATTTCAGCCAAGAATTTGCCAACCCGATGCGCTACGACTACACCATCAACACCGATCACATGCATGACGATGCAATCGTGCGCGCATTGGTCAGTGCAATTCAATCGATGGCTTAAATTGGCACAGGATGCACTCAAATTTAGAGAGCTCTGTCGTAATTGGCTGATCGTTCCCTTCTGCGGGAAGAGGCCGAATATTTTGGCCGTTTCCGTGCTGGCGCACTCGACGAAGCGATGGATATCCAGCGTGCCGATGCAGACGCCCCTGGTTCACAACATCGTCATGCGATCTTCCAGCGAGGGGATGCCATTGGGGATCTTGATGAAGTCATCGCGCCCCATGTCTTTTTGTCCTTTGAAGTCGAAGGGGGCATGGTCCGTCGCCAGTGTATTAATGAGGCCCTGCTGGAGTGCGTTCCATAGATAATCCTGGTTGGATCGGTCGCGTAGTGGCGGCGACATGACGGATTTGGCCCCCTGACCACGAAAATCTTGCAAGAACTCAAACTTCCGGTTGCCTTTGAGTCCACAGAAGCCAGCCTCAATCACTTCGCCATCCAAACCATCGCCTATCTCGCCAACCCAACAAGCTAGACCACCAATCTCCACCATTCCACCACTCCAACCCTCCACCAAGAAAACAAGAAAACATGAAAGTCACACTCGAAACCACCCAAGGATCCATCACCTTCGAGCTCTTTGCCGACATCGCGCCGAAGACCTGCGAAAACTTTACTACCCACTGCAAAAACGGTTACTATGACGGTGTCGTCTTTCACCGGATCATTGAAGAGTTTATGATTCAGGGCGGCGACCCTACCGGCACCGGGCGCGGCGGCGAATCCATCTGGGGCAAGACCTTCGGCGACGAATGCGCCCGCGACTTGAAGTTTGATAAGCCCGGCCTGCTGGCTATGGCCAACGCTGGCCCCGGCACCAATGGCAGCCAGTTTTTCATCACCACCGTATCGACGCCTTGGCTACACATGAAGCACACCATCTTCGGTGAAGTGGTCGAGGGCATGGACGTGGTCGATAAACTTGAAAAAGTGAAAAAAGGCCCCGGCGACCGCCCGATCGAAGAACAAAAGATCCTCAGCGCATCGGTCAGCGACTAGTGACTTGAAGAGCGACGGTGCTAATGCCAGAAACGATGCCTCTACTAGCAATGCATGGTTTTACTGGTCGCGGGAGCGATTTCGCCCCCTTTGCGGCGCTTTGTGCTGACCTCGCCGTCGGCACCTGGCACTGCCCCGACCTGCCGGGGCATGGCATTGGCAACGAACGGGACTGCTCGCCCGAGGCGACTGTCCGATGGATCGAAGCGACCGCCGCATCCGCCTTCGCCGCGACCGATACCAGCCCCAGGATCGCCCTCGGCTATTCGATGGGGGCACGGGCCGCGCTGCTCCACGCCATCGAGCATCCTGAAGCCTGGGATGCGCTCATCCTAGTTAGTGGCAACCCCGGCATTCAGACCGCTGAGGATCGAGCAGCCCGAGTCGTAACCGATGAAGAGCTGGCGCAATCCCTGCAACGCATGGGCGTGCCCGCCTTTCTGGAATTTTGGCAGGAGACACCCCTGATCCGCAGCCAAAAAAACATCCTATCTGCCTGGCGTGAGCGCATGCTGGAAGCCCGCCAGCAACACACAGTCGATGGGCTCGTTCGCAGCCTCCGCCAATTCGGGCAAGGCAGCTACCCCAACCTCTGGCCCTCTCTGAAGGAACTCAAAATTCCCATCTGTCTCATCACCGGTGCCCGGGACGAAAAATACACCGAAATTGCCCAGCGAATGCGTCCCCTTTTACCAAATTTACAAAGCCGCGCCGCAAGCATTGAAGCAGCCTCCCACATGCCCCACCTGGAGCAAGCCAAAGCCACCGCCGCCGTTGTGACCGAATTTTTGAAACAGATCATCCAGCCGAGCCCGGCAAGGCCATACGGGAGTGCTTAGCTTAGTATGGAAGTGAATTCTCGGGCCGCAGTCGAAAATAACATTATAGGGGGCTTCTGAAAACCTACCCCTGAGCAGCTACCGCTGACTCAGGGGCAGCTT
>REBV01000093.1 GCA_007692545.1 Puniceicoccaceae bacterium | reverse complement strand
TAAAATGGTCCCTGAAAATAAGATAGCAAGCAAAAAGTAAGGGTCAGGTCTATTTTAGAGAGAGATTAAAGATTGACTGGGGAATAAGTGGTGGGGAGTGGTTTACTGCCCAAGCATACGTTCACAATGGGTGAGTGTGGATAGCGTCGAGTCGAGCACAGCATCGAGATTCTTTGTTAAATCTGTCGTTAAGAATCTGAGAATAAAGTAGCCGTGCCTTTGTAGTAGCGCATCTTTATGTCGGTCGCTACGCCAAGCGGTTTCGTTCTGAAGGTGCTGGCTGCCATCGAGTTCGATAACTAGTCTGGCTTCGGGACAAAGAAAATCCACTTCCATAGTGCCCCGCTGATTGAAGGGGATTGCCAGTTCGGCGTTGAGCAGGAATCGCCCGCGCGTCGCCTTCAATGTTTCCAGGCGTTTGAACAAGAAGGCCTCCGAGGCACTCCGGGCACGGTCGGTGTCGTGGGCTGGAGTCGCTGCATGCACGAAAAGCTGCGCCAGCGGGTCGTCCACGCCGTCGTGTATCAGGCGTTTCACACTGGCGGCATAGTCGCGCTTCCAGACCGGATCTATCGGCAGTGGCACACTCTGAGGCCAGCCGGGCAGCGCACTGGCCGGTAACAGTATGGAGTAGCCCACCGCCTCGTAGCCCGCGCAACGCTTGTCAAACATCCGCTCCAGCATGGGCACGTCGAGGTCGGCATAATCGAAAACTTGCACCACTTGCTTGCCATCGTGCAATCGGTGCAGTCGACCCACATATTGGGCCACCGTTCCGCGCCAGGAAACTGGCATGGTGATGAAGAGCGTGTCCAGCCGAGAGCAGTCGAAGCCTTCACCTACATAGCGGCCTGTTGCTAGTATCACTTTGGCACTGTGATTCAAATCCTTCATTGCCGCTGTGCGTTGTTGCTTCCCCATACCGCCTTGTAGAGTGACGCTGGCAATACCTAGCGACTGCAGTTCGTCGCGTAAAATGTCCAAATGCTCCGTCCGTTCCGTCAGCACCATTGGCTGTCGCTTTGCTTTGATAGCTGCCGCGACATCAGCACAAATTAAGCGGTTGCGCGGACGGTCCGTTATTAAGTCTTGGCAGAGTTTTTGATACTCAAACCGGGCATCTTCCTCCGGTTGACCTAGTTGCCGGAACCCGGTCGGGCGCACGATGACATGATGCCGGAAGGGGCGTGCTTTGGCTTGGTCTTTGGCATCCACCTGATGCCGGATTGGCCCGCACTGCATGAATATAATCGGGTGATGGCCGTCCTTGCGATGCACTGTCGCGGATAGTCCAAGCACGTACTTAGCTTTGGCCCGGCTCACTGCACGTTCGAAGCTCTGGGCAGAAAGATGGTGGCATTCGTCGATAATCAGGTGTCCGTAATCGGCGATTCGGTCATCCACTACGTTCTTGCGCACCATGCTTTGGATCAAAGCCACGTCGATTTGGCCGCGCAGCTTACGGCGTCCGCCGCCGAGACGACCAATGGATTTCTGCGGGAAGTCGAGGAATTCCGAGAGCCGTTCTACCCACTGCTCCATTAATTGTTGGCGGTGCACGAGGATGAGGGCGTTCACACCACGTTCGGCAATCATCCATGCTGCGAGCACAGTTTTACCAAACGCGGTGGTGGCAGCCAGGACTCCTGTTTCGTGGGAGAGCAAGGCCTTGGTCGCGGTGATTTGTTCGGAACGCAAGCTGCCGGAAAACGAAATTTCCAAAGGCGATCCCGTAACCCTCAGGTCTTTGATTCGATAACGCACTTTATCTCTGCGAAGCAGTGATTTCAATTCATCCAGGCATCCACGCGGGAGGGCAATATGCTCAGGGTAGTCTTCTGCACAAGCGATGATGCGGGGCTTGTCGTAGGTTGGCAGGCGCATGGCTTGCGCTTTGTAGAATTCCGGATTTTGGAATGCTGCGAGGTGGAGGATACGGTTGCGTTGGGTGGGTGTTAGCTGCGCTTTTGAAATGTAGAGTTTGTCGGAGAAAACGATCTCGAGCTTCCCGACCATGGCGGTTTCGATTCCGTTATCTGGAGGTATTCGAGACGGGGAGGCTTTCCATGGGGTTAATGAAAACTCATCGGATGGGGGCATCCGAACAGGCACGACTCGATTTGTGCGTTCCGCGTGAGTGACGATTTCCGATAGACGCGTAGGCTTAATTCTGTGGATGCTGCCGAGAAAAGCCCATTGATCGACGAAGGGCTCCAAGGAATCATTTAGAAACATGGAATGCCCCGCCTTTCGGGCAGCCTTCTGCAAGGGTAACGCGATCAGATTGCCAAAGCCACCCCGTGGGAGGGTATCTTGATTTGGAAACATCCGGTCATACGAGTCGAGACCGATCTCCGGTCGCCTATTCATTGCTTCGGTTAAAAGGTGGGCACCGAGGCGCCTCGCCTGAATGGCGGCGACCGCCTGGTCAAAGAAAAACCAAAGATGCGCCCCGTTGCCCGAGCGTGAACGTTCCAGAGCGACCGGCAACTTAAGGTTTTTCACCACATCGACAAGTGCCGCCGCATCTTCCTGCCAACCCGCTCCATCCAGATCCAGAGCCAGAAAATGGCAGGATTCGTCCAAAAGCATGGGGTAAACGCCCATGACAAAAGGTAATCCGCTAGAGTCTTTGCCAGACAAATGCCAGCGGATCAGACGATCACTTACCGGAATCCAATCCTGATTTGGGCAATTTTTGCATTTGATTCGCGGCTTTTCGCAAACGCCTCGCACCCATTCATTACTACAAGCGGGCGAATAGCCTACTCGCCCCGTTCGCCGACTTTCAAATCGTTGCGGGTATACATCTGTGCGCCCCTGAAATAGTGATCGGAGACAGGCGATTTTTTCGTCTGTAGACGAGTCGCGGTTCAGTAATGTGAAGCTCTTGTTTGTTGTGAGGTCGCTCATCGACCTCTAAGCTTGGCAGAAATCCTAAAGACGTGAACAAAAAAGCACGCAAGATGGCGTTTCTATGAGTGAAGGTGTGCTTGTGCTACGAGAGTACGGCTTCCAGTTCGTTTTCAACGCCTTCGAGCACGAGTTCGCCAAAGAGGGTGCTGGCGGTGGCGCGTTCGAAACGGACGGGGGCGAACTGCCCGACTAAACGGGGGCTGGCTTTGACTAAAACAACGCGATTGCCTCGGGTGCGACCGAGAAACATAGCTTCCCCTTTCTTGGCGGGTCCTTCAAAGAGAACTTCTTCCACTTTACCCAGTAGGTTCTCATTACGCTCTAATGAGCGCTTGCCAAGAATATCCAACAAAACCTGGTTGCGGGCCTCTTTGACTTCTTTGGGTATTGGATCGCCGAGGGGTTCTGCTGTGGTATCAGGCCGCGGGCTGTATTTAAAGAGATAGGCCATATCGAAACCGATCTCTTCGAAGTGCTTTCGGGTGAGCTCAAAATCTTCTTCGGTCTCACCCGGAAAGCCGACGATTATATCGGTTGATATATACATGTCTGGGCGCACGGCACGCATTTTGTCGATAATACTACGAAACTTTTCGATCGTGTAGGGACGCCGCATGGCTTTGAGAATACGGTTGCTCCCGCTTTGCATCGGGAAGTGCAGGTATTCGCAAAGCTTGGGCAGTCTACCGTAGCATTCGATGAGGTCGTCCTTAAAGCCCACCGGGTGGGGGCTGGTGAAACGAATCCGCTCAATACCCTCAATAGCATGTACTTTTTCCAGGAGTTGCACGAAGGGGCTTTTTTTATCGGCAAAGGGAAATTCGCGGACGCCATATTGATTAACAATTTGTCCTAAAAGGGTGATTTCCCGGGTGCCCTTCGCTGCGAGCTCCTGAATTTCCTGAACGATGGCCTCCATGGGGCGGGCGCGCTCGGAGCCCCGGGTTTTTGGGACGATGCAGTAGGAGCACTTCATATTACAGCCCTGCATAATGCTGACAAAGGCGGTGACCTGAGTTTTGTCACCGACGTGAGACTTGATGGTGTTTTGCGAATCGAGTTCCTCGGCAAGGTCGATGATGGTGCTCGGACGGGGTCCTTGCCCTCGCAAACTGGCAATCATTTGATCGAGATGCTCGGGGACACGGTGAAATTTTTGCGTGCCCACAATGAGATCGAGGTCGGGCAAACGATCGACTAACTCATCGCCCCGGTTTTGTGCCATGCAGCCCATGATCCCAAGGATGAAGTTCGGGTCTTTGCGTTTCCGCTTCGCTAAGTGGCCAGCTTTGCCGATGGCCTTTTGTTCAGCTTGGTCGCGGACGCTGCAGGTATTGAGTAAAACTACATCGGCATCGAACTCGTTATCAACCAGCGAGTAGCCTTTGCCACGAAGCATCGCAGCAACCGCTTCGGAGTCGCGCTCGTTCATTTGGCACCCGTAGGTTTTGATGTAGACTCGGTTCATGGGAGAAAGCAGGATGGCCTCTTGGTCAGGTTTGTAAATGCCGAAAACCTTAACAAGCTGTAAGGAAATGTTGAAAATAGGCTCTGTTGCTTTGTCGACTTGACCGGGTTTCAGAAAACTTATGAATTGAATCTATGGCAGAAATTCCACCTCGCGAAATCATCCTCTTGAAAGCGGGTGAGTTATTTCATCGTAAAAGCTATAGTTCGGTCTCCGTTGACGAGGTGATAGTAGCCAGCGGCTTGCCGAAGTCTGAATTTTACCGGATATTTAGTGAAAAATCAGACTTGGGGCAGGCTTGGTTGGAGCGCCTGACGAAGCGTATGCGCATCATGCATACAAATTTCATGGAACGTCTGGGCGAGCCGGAACGCCGTTTGAAAAAATACTTTTTATCCATGTCCAGCTGGGTTGAGTCGAACGGTTGGAGGGCTTGTCAGTTTGCTAATACTGCGGCATGTATTGATGCTGATTCGGAGCCGGAGATGACTTACTTGATTGATCAATACAAACGAGAGCAGCAAAAGTTTTTCATTGAACTGGTTGGCACACTGGTGGATACGAAAGATGCCCGGCGCATCGGCACGGCAGTTTTCATTCTTTATTCTGGAGCAATGACGGAGGCACAGAACCTTAAGGCGACTTGGCCATTTGAAGAAGCGTTGAGCACGGCAGAAGAGCTGTGTGGTATTCGCTAGGGTGGAGTGCCCGGGGGTGGAGTGTGGGTGACGCGTTTAAGTCACTTGCCGTTTGTAAGCAACGGCCAAGCCCATAAGGGTGAGGTCTTGTATAAATTGGCTTTTATCAATCCAATCTTTAGTTAAGTTGGCAATGCTGCCACCAGTTGAAAGGACAATGGGACTGGCTTCGCCCCGGGATTCGAGCTCGTCGGTAACTTTGGTCAGAAGTGCTTCGATCATTCCGGAATAACCAACCGCGACACCCAGTTTCATGGCGTGGATGGTGGATTTGCCGATCGCGCCTTCCACGGCCAAAAGGTCTTCAGGTTTTAATTCGGGTAACAGGGCCGTTTGCTCATGTAAGTATTTAGTCATGAGGGCTAGTCCAGGGGCAATGATGCCGCCTTCATAGCCCTGACTGGTCAAGATATCGAAGGTCACAGCAGTACCCATATCAATTACGATGGCGGGTGTGCCGTAAAACTCCTGGGCGGCGATCGCATTGGCGATGCGATCTTGGCCGATCTCGCCCGGCTTTGGATAGGCGAGGTTCAGGCCAGAGCAGGTCTCATGGGTGAGGTGAAAAATGGGCAGGTTATCTCTGGTGAGACTGGCGCGGAGATTGGCATTGATAGCTGGCACAACGGAGCAGAAGGCGATGCCTTGCGCCTGAGCGAGGAGCGGGGCAATGGTTTTAGCAAACTGCTGGGAGGGCGCATGGTCGAATTCATGCGTGGGGAAATGTCCAGTCGAGCAAACATTTTGAGAGGTAACTAGACCATAGTGGGTGCTGGTGTTGCCGACATCAATGCATAGGGTATCCATAAGGTTTTGATTGTGCGTGCTTGTAGACTCGGAATCAAGCAGAGAGGTGACACAGCGCATGAGCGGGGTGCTAGGTCACAAAAGTATTTGAATCCGCTCACTTTTTCAATGTTACGTCGCCCGCACGGATTCTATGGATCCTGCCGTCGAGAGATTGGAGGAGCAGAGCGCCAGTTTCATCGATACCGTTGGCAATACCGGTAAGTTCTTTTCCATTGACGAGGGCAGTTACGGTTTTACCGGAAAGCGAACTAAGAGGTGCCCAAGCTTCGGCCAGGTCTTCGGAGCTTTGGTCGATGATGCAGGCCTGGTAGGCGGCATGGGTTGCTGCGGCGACTTTGGCCGCAACTCGGTTGAGCGGGAGTTCGTCGCCGGAAATGGCATAGAGGCTAGTAGCAGTTTTTTGAATATCCCTGGGATATTTGGACGGATTACTGTTCACATTTAGACCGATGCCGAAGAGAATACTGCGAATTGAGTCAGCATCTACTTTCGCTTCAGTTAGCATGCCGGCAAATTTTCGCCCGTCACAATGGAGGTCGTTGGGCCATTTGATTTTAAGTGCTGTGTTGGGCACAAGGTTTTGCAGGGCGCGGCATATATGGATGCCAGCCCACAGGGTAAAATGCTGTAACTGCTGGGGCGGGATGTTTGGCTCGAAGGCGACAGTTAAATACAGGTTGTCGGCGGAGACGCTATGCCAGACACGCCCCAAGCGACCGCGGCCTTTGTTCTGGCAACTGGAAAGGATGGAAAACGGGCCTTTCCGGCCACTGGCCAACTGGCGTTCAGCTTCACTGTTGGTGCTGTCGATAACCGGGAAGTAAAGCAGGTCAAAATCGATGTCAGCCTGGTCGGCATAATAGCGAAGTAAATCGGGATGCAGGATATCAGGCTCTTTAGTCAGTCGGTAACCTTTGTTACGAATCGCCTCGAATTCGAAACCCTGTTCGCGGAGTTTTTCCAGTTTTCCGTGAATTGCGGGACGCGAAATCTCAAGCTGTTCAGCCAGCCAGCTGCCGGAGATGAATTCGTCAGGATCTGCCAAGAGCGCCCGAAGAATGGTTAAGACATCCCCGCTCGATTCTTTCTGGCGATAGTTTTCATCGCTCATAACCAGTCCAAGCCAATGTCTTTCCAAGTGCTCTGGTGGATCGGTGCACCGGTAGATATAAAGTCGAGTCCAAGATCTCCGAGCTTGGGCAAAGTCTTCAGGGTGATGCCACCACTTGCCTCGGTGCAGGCGCGCCCATCGATTATCTCGACCGCCTTGGCCAGCTCGACTGGAGTGAAATTATCGAGCAGAATAATATCGGCACCAGCCTTAAGCACAGGCGGGATTTGTTCGAGGGCATCGACTTCAACTTCGACCGCGAGATCCTGGCAAGTGTTGACTGCAAGAGCGACGGTTGCGCTCAGGCGGTCGCCACCAGTCGCTCCGGCTACAGCCAGGTGGTTATCTTTGAGCATAACACGATCGAAGAGACCGATGCGATGGTTGTAGCCGCCACCGCAGGCGAAGGCAAACTTCTGCAGCACGCGATACCCCGGCAAGGTCTTGCGGGTGTCGAGCAGGGAGGTTGAGCTAGTCCCCAGCGCATCGGCGTAGAGTCGTGTTTCCGTCGCGATGCCGCTCAAGTGTTGGAGGAAATTAAGGAGAATGCGTTCAGCTTGCAGGATCGGTGCAGCAGGCCCACGGAGTGTACCAATGACTTCATTTGTATTGAGCAATTGACCATCTTTTGCCGTAGCCTCAAAATGACAGTCCTTGCCATAGCTATCGAGCACGATTTGAACTAGGCCGATACCGCAAAGAACGAGTGGTTCACGAGCTTTCAGCTCAGCTTGGCCGGCTGCACCTTCAGGCATGAGAGCTGTGGTGACATCGCCTAAGCGTGCCGGACGATGAGCCAGCCCGGCACCTGCAAGATCTTCGATTTTAGCCAGGCCAACCAGTTGGCGCAGGTAGTCCGTGTCGAGGTCTGACCAGGCAATGCGGTTCTGAAAGGTTTCTTTAGAGTAGCGGGCTTGATCGCTCATCACAGGATTAATCATAAGATTCTACTTGGCTCACCCTGCCTGATTGCCGGTCAAAAACCACACGTTTTCGGAGTTTTGTATTATTGGGACTGACGCCGACCCCGGAACCGATGCCAATACCACTACCCCGCGTCCCGATGCCGCCACCCACAGATACTCCCAAGGAGGGTTTGATATGTCGATATTCCCAGGCGATTTGTTTTCCCGCAGCCGTATCGATGGTAGTTTCACGACTGGGATCACCCAGTGCCATCCGTACCATGTCTTGATCGAAACCAACAGCAACCTGCCCCGTGCGGATCATCTGGCGTTCGGAAGGAGTGTAGGTGTTGAAAAGAGCTTCGTTTCGGCTGATACGCTGATCTTTGGTTGTGCCGCAAGCGGTAAGCAAGAGCAACAGAATGAAGGCCCATATTAAATGATTTTGCATAAAATGTAATGGCTACTGCTTAAAAAACGAGTCGCTCCGTTGAGATATCGTATCGCCAATTGTTTCAATAGAAAAACAAAATACAACGACGAGTTTAATTTAAAAGTAGCGTTTAAGCATGATCGAAGAAGCTAATCGATAAAGGTAAATAGGCTCAACTTCGAAAATTACATAAAATAAGTCTGTCCCTTTTTTTGCGGTTGACTTGTGGCTCACATTGACTGGATTGCCCTTATGCGCAGTAGTCGAATACGTGTGGTGGGGATGGATGCCGTGTATCATTGTATGA
>REBV01000171.1 GCA_007692545.1 Puniceicoccaceae bacterium | reverse complement strand
CGTGATCTGGGCCCGAACGACCCGCCCCTCACCCTACCAAACCAGCGAGCTTCAGACTTTCAAATCGGCCAAGGAGTTGGGCTTGAAGGTTTTGATCTAGCCGCAGATTTGATCGTCAATGCGACCGACGGGACGATCAATGACACGCTGAGTAATCTGTTCTCAAAACGTCAGCTCGGTTTAATCGCAACCGCTTCCAGTGACCCTCAATCGGTGGAAAACCGCTTCACGCATGATATTTCACTATCAAGTTACTCCGTTTTCCAAAAACCCGGAACCGGTGGTTTAAAAGAAAACATTGCAGATCAAGGCATCATGACTGCATCTCCGCTGGGAGAAGCCGGTTGGAAGCTGCTAAATGCAGCCGCTGCGCTAGACACCGCCTTGCCGACGCCTGCCCCATCTGAGGTTGCGGAGGGCGAGGCCTTCTTTGAGCCACTCCCAATTCCGACAGAAATAGCTCTCTATATAGGTTTCTTTCATACTCGCTCCGATGCCCGTATTCGGATTCGCTATCACCTCGAGACTGAACTTTGGAACCCTTACTCGCGAAACCTACGCTTCCCGAGAGATGCATCCGACAATAGATTTCCAAATCGAGCGCTCTACGTCGAATTCGTCAACATGCCAAATTTCCGGGTCGAAGAACTACCCGGGGGCACTGAACCTCCGGTCGCACCGATTATTGAAGGAAATATGGACATGATGTTCAGCGGTGCTCAATCCTTGATTGAGGATAGCATTCATTCGTGGGTAGAAATCCAACCAGATACCGACCGCGGCCGAAACCTCCCCCCGGGAATGCTGGGGGGCGAGATTTACCGAGCACTCGAACCAAACCCAAATTCGCAAGCACAAGGCCTCGCTCGCAGCGTTGTCGACTATACCGCTTCACCGAATTTGCTTTGGTCGGAAAATCAAAGCCAGCGCCCACCACCCGAGGCAACTATTCGATTAACATTCACCCCATCCGACACGGGCAATCCGGAAATTATTATCCGTGAATGGAACGTCGGTGACCCCAAGGCGGGCAGGATTATAGCCCGCTACCAGAATCTGCCATTCTTTAAAGATGAATTCGATCAAAACGATAAATATGTGTTGGAAAAGGGGTTTGAGACTGGCCCCAATCCCTTTTCCCGCGCCACCTCAAATACCTATCTACGCGACGACTATAACCTAGCCTTTCACGTGCGCTTGGCCTCAGACGAAAACGAGCCTGGTGCACTCAAGCATATCTTTTCAACTTTAGACTTACGCGACCGAACAATCGATTACAGCGAGAACTTTGTTACTGCTGAAGAGCAGACAATATCTATGTCAGACCTGATCGATAGTGTCTCTTGGAATCCAGTCCTTGCACAACAACTCGACAGCGATATCTTCAGCGACCTTGATTTGTTTGCCACGGACCGAACCAATGAGCACGGAGAGAATTTAAACCCGATCATCGCGTTTGATATTCCGACCCGTAATGCTGCTTCTCTGAGTGTTTTCAAAGCACTTCCCTTCCGCGAGCGCAAAGCCTTTTCACTCGGATCTCCTTGGGGTGGATCGATCAATGATCTATTCGATGATTATTATTTCGGAACCGATCCAACGCTGCCGAACCAAGCTAAAAACCATCGGATTGTAGATCTTACCAAAGACTCTGAGTCGGCCACAACGCCACTCCTGGCAGATCGTTTGTCCAGTGCCCTCTTAGCTGGCGGTTTCAATATTAATTCTACGTCGGCTCGGGCATGGTCTGCCATTTTTGGCTTGCTGCTCCGCTACCAGAACGGGGGCGAACTCGAAGTGACCCATGCTTTTTTCCGCACCCCCCTCTACGCCGCTGCTGAGGGTAAGGCCATCCCATTGCCTTTTGTCACAGGCGGGGAGGATGGTAGCGCCCCATTACCACCAGCGGATCAACAGTACAATTTGGGTAGCCGCCGCTTGAGTTCGGATCAACTGCGTGCGCTGGGTGAGGTTACGGCAGCTGCAATTCGTGATCGTGAAGAACCTTTTCTCTCGGTAGCTGATTTTATTAATTCCGGGATTCTCCAGCAAGCCATCGATCTGGCTCACGACCAATCGGCCATTGATTCCAACGGATTCACTGGTGTGACTGCTGCGGAAGACCCAATCAATCCAAGCGGCGCACTCAAATACTCGCATGCTTATCTCACTCAAAACGACATCATCAGCCGCATCGGTCACATGCTGACTCATCGAAGCGACACTTTCACCATCCGGGTCAGCGCTTCGTCGACAAACCCACTCAATGGGCAAACCCTCGGCGAGGCGACTCTTGAGGCCACAGTCCAACGCTTCCCCGATAAAATGGATGGCTCAGACCCAAAAACTCCGACCAGTGCCAACGAAATAACAGATAATCGGACCTTTCGATTGGTAAACCTCAAATGGATCGAGGGTTCTCCCGGTATTTAGCCCTTAGAAAACTCAAGCACCAACATGCCTATCATTCGACATACATTTCTGCGCTACATACTGATTTCAGCCGTGTTGTTCGGGCATGGAGCCAGTGGTCAAGCGTCGCAAGCAAGCTCTATCAACACGGAGGTCTCCTTTTTTCCTCTCAGTGGCATGTCTTGGCGGGGTCTTTATTACTCTCCAGTGGGCGATCCGTCTCGGGAGCTGCGAGAGATCCCTTTCAACCCTTTGGAACGCACTACTTACGCCTCCTATAGCGGCCCGATTCAATTCAGTATTTATGCGAAGGCAGTCGACGCCGAGGGCACCACACAGACCATTCCGATCTCCACTGTTAGTCTGGAATCCCAAGCGCGACGTCACATCCTCCTGGTATCCGAGACGAGTCAACTCCTGGCTGAAAACTTTCCTACAGTTACTTTCGATGCGAACACACCCATAGAAAACGCACCTCAAATTTTCGTTTTTCGTGACGACAATACCAGTTTTCCGCCCAATTCACTGGTGTTTTTTAATACAACCACAACCGAATTTTACGGCATACTTGGTAAAGAGCGAATCGAAGTCGCTCCCGGCATGAATCCACCGATTCCCTTAAACCCCTATCTGAACAGTGACATAACAATAGGCTTGGCGATTCACGACGGCGAAAAAAACCGCCGCGTCCTATCCAGTCGCTTTCGCTTTTCTGAGGACAGACGAACCCTAATGGTTCTCCGGCCACCTGCGACGCCTGGTTCCTGGCGTATCCAAGCCCAACGCATCACAGAATATCTCGGCAATTAATTTCATAAAAATCAATCCAACCAATAGTCACAATAACCCACCCATCATGAAACCGATACAACGCCACTTCCTCATCACCCTCCTGCTTGGCCTAGGCCTGCTCGGAGGCACCACCGCCCAAGCCGCCACAGAAATATTTAACGAAGCATTTCGCGACGGCACTGAGCCGACGGATTGGTCTTCCGTCGATGTCACCTATACAACCGCTGCGGGAGGGCGGGCAGACATCTCCGGCAACACCGGCATACTCACCAGCCCGATATTCGATGCCTCCGCTTTGGACAATCTGTCCATCGACTTTCAAGTGGCCAAATTAGGCAGTGGTCCCGATGGCCCGGTCACCGTCGAATATTCCCTCAACAGTGGCGCCGATTGGATTGTCCTGGGCGACTCGCCGACGCCGAGTAGCAGCACTTACCTTCCTGCCGAATTTATCCTGGGTGCCACCAGCGCCACCATGCAGCTGCGCTTCACTGCAGCGAATAGCACCTCGGCTAAACGATTCCGTGATCTTGTCGTAACGGGCTTCGAGGGTGGGATACCCCCCGAATTAGGTGCGTTGACGCTTTCCGCTATCACGGCAGAAACGGCGACCGCGAGCATTCCCTTCATGCCTAACTCAGGCACCGGCTTCATCGACCACGGCTTCCTTGTTGCCTTGAGTAGCGTCAATCCCGAGCCGGAGTTTGGAGATATGGATGCAGCGCTCATCGACTTCGCTGGCCAACCACCTGCGACGCTGGAAGTCATCCTGACCGACCTCGACCCCGTCACGGAATACGCCGTCCGCGCTTTCGTCCGCTATGATGATGGCACCCTTTACTCCGAGCCCGGCACTTTGCTCACCCGTCCGACAGACCCACTATTGCAAGACGGTGTGCCTTACACTCAAGACTTTTCCGATTTTGTCGACATGCTCAGCCTGCCGGCAGGTTGGTCATTCGACCTACAAGGCTCGACCGGAGACTATGCCGGTGACTGGGGCGATGGCTTCTTTAGTGGTTTCCGTGGCAATGCTGATGTCCTCGGCTATCAGGTCACAGGAGGCTCGAACTCACTGATTAAGATCTTAACCCTGGTCAACGACACAGGTGCCGAGATCAATGAGCTGACCATCACTTATACGGGTCGAGCCGAGAGGTTGGATCAAATCATCGATGCCGAGTACACCATCACCGTCGAGGGTGTCGCTGTGCCGGGCCTGACCTATGCAACCGATGCAGGCGATAGCCAACTCCGGCAAGCCGTCGTTTCCGGCCTGAGCATTGCCGATGGCGAATCTTTCTCCATCGAATGGCTTACCCAACGGCTTGCGGGCGATGGTAGCGCGAAGCAAATCGGCATTTCTGATGTCAGCGTGGCAGTGGGTGCCTCGCTGCTGCAGCCGACCATCGGATTCTTTGGTGTATTCGATGGCAGTCTGACAGAGAGCGGTTTCGGCGTTGATGCGGAAACAACCAGCGATGGAGGATCCAGCATCACAGCCATGGGCTTCATCTTGACCGAAACCGCAGTCGAAGCCAATCCCGACCTGGATACCCCGGGAGCTACGATCGTCTTCGATGACTTTCCCGGCGTGGATTTCTTTTTCACCGACTTTGAAGGTCTCTCTCCAAGCACCAGCTACAGCGTCCGGGCCTTTGCTACAAATGCTGTCGGAACGACCTACACAAGTGTCCTCGAAGTCACCACATTAGGCCCCCCACCCGCTTTGGTTGATGGAATCGCCTACGCGGAAAGCTTCTCCAACTTCACTGGCACGCTCCCCAATGGTTGGAGTGTCGCTGGCGCAATCACCAATTATCAAGGCGACTGGGGCACCGGATTCGGTGCAGGCTTGCGCGGTGGCGAAGAGACCCCTGGAGTTCTTGGCTACCAACACACCGGCTCCACCGGCACTTTTACCATCACCCTGGAACTGATCAACGAGACCGGATCCACCATTAGCGATCTGCTTGTCGCCTACACTGGCCGCGTCGAGCGTGCGACTGAAGGGCGCTCCCCAGCTTGGACCGTATCTGTCGATGGAGTGGAAGTTCCCGAACTCAGCTACTCCACCGCTGATGGAATCGATAAAGAGGTCGAAGCACTGGTCAGCGGTTTGAGCATCGCACCCGGAGCAAGCTTCACCATCACGTGGTCCTCCGACCGCGACTTTGACGGTGGAGGTTCCTCACGTCAGATCGGGCTATCCAATGTTTCGGTTGAGAGTGTGGAAGTCGCGGTCGCCACGCCGCTGCTCTCTGTCGGAGCTGGCACCTACTTCGAGGATCAGACTGTTTTTGTTACAAATTTCGGCGCGTATGCCGCCGAGGTCGAACTCTACTACACCCTCGACGGCACCGATCCGGATGAGACCAGCACTCTCTACAACGATGCCCTGGGGATTTTCGTCGAAGACGGTTTTGGACCTGCGGAACTACGTATCATTGGCATCGATTCGCTGACATCCGAGACAAGCGTCATCGCCTCGGCCCTCTACAACTTCCCCCAGAACGTAGCCGACCTGGCCGCACTGCGCGACGTGCCCACCGGCAGCGCACTCTACCGGGTCGAGAGTGCTGCGATACTGACCGCCCAAACCGCCTTCCGGAACACTAAGTTCCTGCAGGATGGCTCAGGCGTGGGGATTCAAATAGACGACAATTCCGGGATCATCACGACAGCCTACGTGACGGGCGATGCCATTGAAAATCTGGTTGGTTCGCTCACCGTATTCCAGGGGCAACTGCAACTCCTTCCGGCGATCGATCCGGGCGCTCCCGTCTCTTCTGGAAATGCAGTCATGCCTGCCGTGCGGACGCTCGATAGCCTGACTTCTGCCGATCAAGCGACTCTAGTCGTCATCACAGATGCCGAGTTCGAAGATGCGGATGGCGTGGCCACATTTGGTGGTGGGGGTGCTCAAACCGCGATTGGTGACAGCTCTGTCATCGGTTTCACTGGTGTCTACCGGAATATATTCGGCGACTCCGACATCACCGGCGCACTGCTACCCACCGGAACTGGTTCAATCACTGGTATCATAGTGGAGAATAACAGTGGCCTGACCATCGGCGCACGTAGCCTTGCCGACCTGGGCTTTGCACCGCCCGCCCAAGGCCCGCTCGAAAGCTACCTGACTGAGCGCAACTTGACAGAAGCGGACCTGGAGGTCGATACCAACGGCAACGGCTTCACCGTCATTGAGGAATACTTCGCCGGCTTTGGTGATGGTATCGGCTCAGACACGATTCTTTATGGAATCGATCCGGCAGCCGCTGCCCTGACCCTGACCAGTGATCTGCAGAGCGATCCCGACGGAGTCATCGTCGAGCTCTTGGCTACCAGTGATTTGGCCGCAGGCTTCCTGCCGGTTTCCTTCACGGTCAGCTCAGTCGATAACGGCGACGGCACCTTCACCCGCAGCTACATCGAGACGCAGCCTCCCGCTCAAGCCACGAGCCGCTTCTACCAACTGCGCCTCACGGCGGAGGCCCAGTAGTCTGCGTGGCCTGTCCGCTCGCGGACGCCTCGGCTCACCAAGCCGCCGGTTCACCCCGGCGGCTTTTTTGCGCCCCTGTAAAAAAATCGGGTGGCCCTAAGTTAGCTGGCTTAGCCGTGTTATCGGCTGACTGGGATACCTTTTTAACTATGTTACCATTTAATCGATCAATACGGATATACATTCGGCAGCTGAAGCAGCCGGTCCCAGTCGAATAAGTCCAAAAAACGCCCAAAGGCGTCACGCTGACCCAAAGCCGTCCAGCACCCGATGCGCTCGCCTACGCTTTTCTGCTCTTTTTTAGTCTAATTTTACAGCTTCAGCGCAATTGGCAGCAATCCAGCTTTATATTTTAGTATAAATTCACGGTTGACTGCCCAGGCCGACCGCATTACACTATTCTTTAGAAACCTTCAACTATTGAGCCCATTTTACACGATTGTCACCCATCCGCCGTAAGCACGCCACCCAAATACCGTTTAATCATGGCAGTCGAAAAGCATTCGGCCTCACGGCACAAGTCCGTTCAAAAAACACGCAACCAATCATCACTAACAACCAACCGAAAAAATACATATTATGAAACTGACAAATAAAATAACAACCATCGCTCTGGCCTCCGCGCTGGGGCTTGCCGGGGCAGTGCATGGGCAGGCGTTCGATTTTAATATCGATTTCTCCACTTCTGCACCAAACCAAACCATTTCGTTTAGTACAGCAACGCCGAACGTAACAATCTCACAAGTTGAGTTGAGTGCAGGGAGCATAACATACAACAGCTTCGGAAGCACTTTTGATGGAACACCATTTGCGGAAGGCAGTGGGGGTTGGATGGAGACAACAGATCCACTCGCAGCAAAGAATTTTTTCTTCACCATCACTGCGGATGCAGGTTTCACATTTAGTCTGACGGATATTTCTTCACTTGTTAGATCCACAAACGCGGGTCCTTCGGATATGGCTCTGATCGTTGGAGGGGACCTTATTGACACTGTTGCGACTCCAAACGAGGCAACTCCTATTCTATCGGTCGTCGGAAGCAGTCTAACAGATTACAGCAACCTTACTTCGCTGACAATTCGTATTGCTGGGTATGACGGTGGATCTCGCGAACCGACCGGCAATGGTGCTGCACGAATCGGTGCTATTGAAGGCACGCTCAACGTCGTCCCGGAGCCCGGTGCCTACGCGCTGCTGGCGGGTCTGCTTGGCTTGGGCTTCGTGCTGACTCGCCGTCGCCGGGCTTAGCGCCGGAGCGTTCAAGTTTTCAAAACCGTCGTGCCGCTTGTCGGCACGGCGGTTTTTTTTGGAACTGTCAGCCCGATGCTTCGTCACACGCTTCATAGCTAACTGCTTTCGGAATAAATTAACAGTTGACCACCTATGCCGTCTATCACTATGATTACGACAGATTCCTCTCAATTAAGCTCCTATTAACCCAACACCATGAAAATCAAAAATAAAATCACAAGCATCGCTCTGGCCTCCGTGCTGGGGCTTGCCGGGGCCGTGCATGGGCACAATCTCGATATAAATTTCAATTTTGCAGGTGAGCCAGGCGATCAAGTATCGACCGCGGGCACTTCATCCGTAGGGGCGATCACCGGTGCCATCGTTGATCGTGGCCCGGGTATTGGTTCAACAGCTGCAGGAAATTCCATCAGTTCCAACGGCTGGGATAGTTTGGATCCTACCGAAGATTTCTTTTCCTTTCGTTTCGATATAGCTGCCGGCTTCTCCGTAGATATTGATCGCCTGGTCATTGGCACTCGTTCTTCCGGTGCTGGGCCCGGTGAGTTAGCACTCAGGTATAGCGGAGATGGATTCACCAGCGACCTGGCCACCTTCACTCAAAGCGGAACAGCATTTCTGAATAGCGATATAGCTCTGAATTTAACAGAACTTACGGGCTCAGTTGAGTTCCGTGTTGTTGCCACTAGCGATGTTCGCGCTGACGGGGATCTTGGTATCACGGACACAGGAACGTTTCGTCTGGTCAATTACTTCTCCGGCGGTGATACTGGCGGCATCACCTTCTCCGGCACGGCCGTCCCGGAGCCCGGTGCCTACGCGCTCC
>REBV01000161.1 GCA_007692545.1 Puniceicoccaceae bacterium | reverse complement strand
TTTGTTGGTGCGAGGCTCTCAATCGAGAGGGGGAGGCCTTCACCTGCGGGGAAGCTTAGTCGGGTGCAATGGTTTTCGCCATGGAGGATCACCTCGAGTGCTTGAGGAAAGCGGGCACCATAGAGACAGGCAAAATCGGGGAGCACCCAGGTATATGCCTCCAACTTATCGTATCCGGTACGCTTGAGGCGATCTTTCGGAGTGGCGTAGAGCAGCAGGACTGTGCGTTCCGAGTCGACTAGAAAGCCCCAGTTCAGTTGTTCCAGCGGGAAGGGGGCCAGACCCTCCATACTGAGCTCGGCAAAATCGTCCAACTCGCTGGCATCGAGGGCGGCGGGCACTTCGATGCGTTCGATGAAGAAAAGTGCCGAGGGTAGAATGAGGACATCAAAAGTCTCCGGCTGAGCGGCGGGCTCGGTCGTTGCGAGTCTGGACTCGGCATTTTTGGCTTTTTTTGGGGCGTCGTTCACATTGAATCAAATAGTTATCAGAATGAACTGCTTTGTGGAGTAATGTCTAGAGCAGAATAGCGCCCTGCCGGGGTATGGGTGCCGCCTTGGCTATATTCAGAGATCTGGACAATTTTGAAGGGGTATCGCAGGGCATCCTGCTCACTCTTTGCGCCTGTCTTCGGTGCATCCTGGGCGCTTCTGCCGGGAGCCCGACCACTCGGGCTGGCGCTGGCTGTGTCACTATTAAACACCGGCTCGACCAGGGCGCTGATGGTAAATGGGACGGAGCCTCTGGCCAGGCTGACAGTGATGCGCAACAATTGAGCCTCGACACCGCTCTCCTGGCGATTGGCGGATCCCGGCGGCTGGCGCAGGTAGGGTAGGTCACCCAGCCCGTCGAAGAGTGAGCGCTGGTCGTAGCCATCCTGTAGGGCCAGCATTTCCAGCACCTGCTGTGGACTGCTATTTAGGTTGGCTGGGCCGCTGTGCAGGACGGAAACCATGCCTTCGAGCTGATAGAAGCGTTCATTGGGCTGGCCGGACTCATCGAAAAAATGATCTTCCCAGACTTTCAGCAGGCGCAATTCTTTCAGGCTTTGCAAGGGTCTGTTAGCCGCCCGGTACGGCGGGTTACGGCGCAGGTAGTCTTCGGATTCGGCGCCATTCAGGCGGCGGTTGTCGTCGGGGTCGATCCAATCGAGCAGCACACTGCTGAGCTCGCGGGCAGTGCCGAAGTCGAAATCGAAGCTTTCTTCGAACATACGGTTGAGTGAGGCCTCGCTCATGGTGTTGATGGGCAGTTTCCCGCTCTCATCGCGTATCGAAATGGAGACTTCCCAGCCGTTGGGGATCTCGATCCTCGCGTACTCAATCGGGTCGGCCCAGCCTTGTTCGGGTGCGTAGAGCTTACCATCGTCGATCAGCCCGACTTCATGGATGGTGGCGAGCGCCACTTCCAGCATACTGTAGGTAAAGGAGCGGACATTGGCGGGCTCATTGAAGATCGCCCGGTATTCGAGGTCTTCGACTGCCTCGTCGATAAAGCGGGTGACGATGAAGGAGAGCAGTAAAATGATGCCCAATACGGCGATCAATACGCTGCCACGCTTTCGCTGCGAATGGTGGAGCGCATGTGCGTGATCACGCACACTACGGGGTGGAGGTGTTACTTTTTCGATGAATTGGCGACCGGGAGGCATGTTTAAAAAAGGAGTGCACTGCTGGAGGGTACGGGAATCGTGAGGATGCGTATTTTAGTTACGCCCTCGTACTCGAAAGTGAGTTTTAGGTAGCGGGGGAGAATGAACGCATCGTTGCCTTGGCCTTCCAAGGGCTTGTCTTCTTCTTCCCAGCGCTCAAAGCGCTCATCCCAGTAGATGTAATTCACTTTGGTGACGAGATCGCTGATGGGGGTGCGACGCAGGTCCCGGAGATCCTCAAATTCTTCCTGCAGGCGGGTAAACCAAAGCAGGGAGAGACCTTCGTCCCTTTCAAAATGCAGATAGGCTTCAATGCCAACGACCGGGGCATTGTCGGTTTGGACGAAGAGCGCGGGGCTCTCGTTGAGGCGGAAGTGCAGCAGGGGATCCCGAAAGTCCGCAAAGCCGGGTGGACGCGCCCAACTGATGGGCTCCTCACGTTGCGCAACAAGGCCCCGCCTGTGTTTCCATTGCCTTGGGAGTTGTTGCCACGGTTCCTGTTGTTCCCTCCGGATGCTTCGTCGGCCCCGTCCGCGTTTTCCGGCGTTGGATCTGGCGGAGGATTCGATCCGTTGGGATTGTTGGCTTCGAGGGCGATTTCGGAGCCTGCCATGCTAAAGCTGGCTTGCAGAAACTCGGTGACGCCGTCGACATGATCCTCAAAGAAATGCCGGTCCTGGCGCTGGAGCCAGGCGTCAGTGATCGAGACCATCAGGGCGGCGGCAGCAGCCAGCAGTGCTCCGGCGATGGTGACGGCGAGGATGACTTCCAGCAGAGTAAACCCGGCTCCATCTGCTGGCTTCGAGGAGCGGCGCAGCCTTAGGCGCGTGACTGCTGGTGGGTGGCATTTCATTAGAATCGAAGCCTCCCGCGCATATTTTCCAGCTCTGTACGTTTATCTTGTAGTAGCTGGGAGCGTTCGTCGCTTTGTGACCAGGTCGGGCGTAAGAGGTAGAGGGTTTCTTCGTACGTATCGGGCAGATCTTCTGGTGGGTCGCTAAAATCCATGCTGAATTGCACGCGGAACAGATCCACTACATCGGTAGGTTCGATACGTGCCTCCCAGGAGGCGCGACCGCTGCTCAGAGTCTCAAACAGACCGCCGCGTTCGGCCTCTTCGATATTGGGTTGGAGGAGCAGTTGCATGCGCACGGCACGTATGTCAGCATTGAGCATGTCTATATTCAAGCCCCGTTCGCGGGCCAGCAGGGCATTGGTGAAGGCGGAGACGAGGACAGTGGCCGCCATGGCAAAAACGGCCACCGCGATGACGACTTCGATCAGTGAAAACCCGCCACGGCGGTGACTGCCGGCACGAGCGGGCGATCGTCTTTGTATCAGGATAAAGTTTGCTAGCTGATTCACGGTGAGCTCCTGACTAAGCTGGAAAAAGGATCGAAGACCAGACGCTGGGTCGTTCCCCGGCCCGTGTCGATTTCGACAACGAAGGGACTCGAGCTGCGGTCGGGGGCAAAAGTCAGGGCATCTGTTTCAAGTCGGCTGTCGGCGGGATCGTCAAAGGAGGACAGGCCGACTGCCGGGGCGACTAAAAAGAAGCGTATTTGACCGCGCCCATCCTTGCCGAAGTCTTGGTTCAGGGGAAAGCTATCTCCGGACTCGATGACCAGGCTGCCGGTTTCTTCATCGAAGCGTAGGGTGGTCGGTTGGCGGGTGCTGGCGGCTTGGAAGCGCGCTGCCCGGATGGCGCTGTGTAAGGTTTCTTCGGGAGATTCTTTATTCCCCAGATCTGTAAAACCTACAAAGTTTACCAGGACAACACTCGTCGCGAGTACAATAATCGCAATCGCCAGAATAACCTCTAGAATAGTAAATCCGGAGGATTTTCTACGCCTATTTAGTCGACCAGTTGGTAATGTCATCTGAACTCTCGACGCCGTCCTCGCCAAGAGACCATACGTCGTATCCTCGAGCCCCGAAGCTGTTCCTGGCCCCAGGAAATTGGTATTTATATGGATTTCCCCATGGATCAACCGGGGGTTCTTTGAGGTAGGGTCCTTTCCATCGCGCTTCTTTCCCGGCAGGAGCTCTCATGAGTGCATTGAGCCCTTCTTCGGTAGTCGGGTAATTGCCTACATCCAGGCGATAGCGTGTAAGAGCCAAATCGAGGTTTCCATCAATAAAAAGTTGTGCTGCCTGATTCTGATTGTCACCAAAAACCCCAGTTAGCTGCTTGAGTGTGACACTAGCCAGCAGGGCCACAAGTGCAATAGCAATGAGGATTTCTAATAAGCTGAAACCGTTTTTACGCTGCCGCCGTTTGCTGGATTTTTGGGGTGCCATTTACTTAAGATACAAAATTTTCGGGATAAGTTCCTTGAATTATCATTTTTAACTTAGCAATCAGATTAGAAACTGTCTGTCGAGTTTTTAGTTAAATTACCCGAGTATAGGGTTGTGATTAGTGATGTGGAGTCAAGTTTGCCCGTTGAATAAAGAGCGCTGCGTTATTGCGCTTCGCGGTGTGTTTGTATAGCTTACTCACATGTTAGAATCTTCAGTTATCCCTGCTCCCCGTGCTTTGGAAACGGTGGAGCGTTTACGCAGCAATATTGAACGAACGATTCGGGGCAAGACGGAGGCGGTTGATCGCACAATCATTTGCTTGATGGCGGGTGGGCATATCCTGATCGAAGACTTACCGGGCTTGGGGAAGACGACGCTGGCCTACTGTCTGGCCCGCTCCATCGACTGTTCGTTTTCGCGGATCCAATTCACCAGTGATATGCTGCCTTCGGATATCATCGGGGTCTCGATCTATGATGAGAAGTCCCGGGAGTTTGAATTCAAGCGGGGGCCGATTTTTGCCAATATTGTCCTGGCTGATGAAATTAACCGAACGACGCCGAAGACTCAATCCAGCCTGTTGGAAGTGATGGGGCGGGGCAAGCTTTCCGTGGACGGGCAGACGTACACGGTGCCACCCCCTTTTATGGTGATTGCGACGCAGAATCCGGTGGATTACGAGGGGACTTTTCCGCTACCTGAGAGCCAGATGGATCGCTTTTTGATGCGGATGGAGATGGGCTATCCGGATTACGAAAACGAGTTGGATATCCTCAAAAACGGTCACTTACACTATGATCACCTTGAGGCGACTCCGGTGGTCTCGCGCAAGGAGGTGATGGAGTTGCAATCTTATGTGCGTCAGGTCTACATCGAAGATACGATTGCAGAATACATGGTGCGTCTGGTCACGGCGACCCGGGAAGAGAGTGCCTTTCGCTCCGGTGTGAGTCCGCGTGGCACACTTTCGTTGAAGGTCGCGGCGCAGGCCTGTGCGCTCTCGCAAGGGCGGGCTTTTGTTTTGCCGGAAGATGTCAAGGCAGTGCTGCACCCGGTATTGGCCCACCGCCTGGCTTTGCGTAAATCGATGTCGGACCCGCTGGAGGAGCGACGCAGTGTCGAAGGCTTACTCACGCAGATTGAGGCGCGAGTGGCCGAGCCTGCCTGAGCCTGGCTGGAGCGTCGCTAATGATCGACCGAGCTTATGACAGACGTCAGAACAGAGATGCGCCGCTGGCACGACTGGACGGACCCCGAATTCTTTGCTTTAGGCCAGCAGAGGGAAGGGCGTGTATGGAGGCTTTTCGCCCGGCAAATCCTCCCCAAACACATGCCGCGCACCAAGTTGACACTGACGGGGTGGATGCTCATCGTCGTGGCCCTCGGGATCGGTTCGGCGGCTTACAATACCGCGAGTAATATACTGTTTATGACACTTTCACTGCTCCTCAGCAGCTTGGTTTTGAGCGGCCTGCTTTCGCAGATCAACTTTCGCAAATTGAAATGGACCCTGCAGCCGCCGGAACACTTACAAGTGGGCGAGGTCGGTGTGGCCGAGCTAGTCCTTAAAAATGAGAAGCGGCTGTTCCCATCCATGTGCATGGCTTTTCAAGTGGGTAGTCAGGAGTCGGGTGAGACGTTTCGCCTGCACCTTGACCACGCGCTTTCGGCGGGCGAATCGACTCGTTTGGAGTGGGTATTTGAACCCAAGACCCGGGGTCGCTACCGGCTTTTCTTGCATGGCTTGGAGTCGATGTTTCCCTTCGGGTTCATCCGCAAAGCAGTCGGTGGCCCGGAGGAAGTTTCTCTGCTGGTTTGGCCCGCGCGGGTCGATTATACATTTAGTTATGCTGCGGGTGGGCGTAAGTTTTTGACGGGGTCTTCGCGCCGCCAAGCAGGCGTGGGGAGTGATCTGCTGAACCTGCGCCATTACGAAAAGGGCGATCCGCCCCGCTTGATCCATTGGAAAGCATCGGCGCGCATGAATAAGCTGATGACCCGGCAGTTGGCGCAAGAGGGAGAGAGCGGCTATCATATACATCTGACTCCGGAAGCGGCGGATTGGATGGGCGAGTCATTTGAGAAGCTCTGCTCTGTGGTCTGTGCGCTGTCCGAAGATCTCTTTCGGGCTGGGCGGCTGGAAACGGTCAGGATCGCCGGGGGCGAGCCTATTTTTGTGCGGAGTCTGCGCGAGCTCCATGGGCTTTTTGATCAGCTCGCTCTGTTGGAGCCCGCCGCTATTTCCGATCGGCGGGCAGAGGCTCACAGGTCTTCGCAGAGTTTGATCACCTTCAAGCCGTGTGGGGAGGGCGGGGTGCGTATTTATGTCAACGGGACACCGGCAGGTCAGGCTTAGCACAGAGGAATTGCAGCAGGTCAAGCAGCTGATGGGAGCGCTGATGGCTTTGCTTTCTTTCTGGTCCTTATTCGCATTGGATATAGGTAGCGAGCTGGTCATTTTGACTGGTGTGCTAGCAGCACTAGCAGCGCTTTTTCTGCCCCGGTGGGTCGCGCGTATACCAGCTATGACATGGAAGTGGGCGGGCCCGGTTATTCTAATGGTCATTGTGGTGGACTTCATGCTGCACCTGCCGGAGTTCATCGCCCCGCTTGTGCGTATGGTGGTCTTGCTGATCATTTACCGGGTGATGGCTCCGCGGAATCACCGCGAGGATCTACAAGTTATACTGTTGTGTTTGTTTTGTTTGGTCGTTTCGGGGGTGATGACGGTGTCTCTGCTTTTTGCGGTTCAGATACTCCTGTTTACACCGCTGGCTATGGCGCTCCTTTTCGTTATCTGCCTGCTCGATCGTGGGGGCGATTCGGTGGCTCATGTTACCCAATGGAGCCAGTTCAGCTGGGCTCGTCTGGCCAGGCGTGTTTGGCGGGTCTTTGATTTCAAGGTCGTTGTTTTAAGTGGAATACTGTTTGCTGCGGTGGTCACGGTATCGACCTTGCTGTTTATTCTGACGCCCCGCTTTGATCTGGATCGAGCGATCCCTTTTCTTCAAATGAGCACAAAATCGCTCTCCGGCTTCAATGACGAAGTACGACTGGGCGAGGTGAGTGAGATCCAAGAGGATAATCGAGTGGCATTGCGGATTGATCTGCCCTCCATCGACGCCTTGACCGAGGAGCCCTATTGGCGGATGCTCGTTCTCGATGAGTATGGGCAGGGTCGCTTTCGAGCGTCGGAAAGTTTGCGTCAGCGCCCGCTTCGCCGCTTTGCCAATGAGCGGGAAATCCGGCCGGAAGGGGGGCGTCAGACATCCTTGAGGGGTGAGGTCTGGACTGTCTATATGGAGGGTGGGGTGAGTCGCTACCTGCCACTGCCCGGGGAGTATTCGGCTGTGCGGTTTGAAAAGTTTCAGAATCTGGAGCGGGTGGATGCCGTGCATGTGCTGGGGCTGGATTCAGTCGGGCAGAGTGTTTTCTCCTATCGGGTGGAGGATTTGAGCTTTAATCGTCGTTTCGCCTCAGGCGAGGCCGACGAGGCAGTATTGGCAGTGCTTGGGGATCGAGTGGTGGAGCCACGCTCCACGGAGTACCCGATGACAACTTTGGCCCTGGACCTGAGTGAGACTGAAAGCGAGTTTTTGGCTGCGATCAATCGAGGCATTGTCGATCAGGGTCCTGCAGATGCAGCCGTTTACGCTCAAGCAGCCACTGATTACCTCTGGCAGCGTTTTAACTATTCACTATCGCCGGACGGCAGGGTTTCCGGTGGGGCAGATCCGATCCTGCACTGGTTAAAGAACGGGACGCAGGGGCATTGCGAATTATTTGCCGGCGCTTTTGTTCTGATGGCTCGGGCAGCGGGTTATCCGGCGCGTATGGTGGTGGGCTTTGCCGGGGGGTCATGGAATCCGGTGGAAGACTACTTTATCGTGCGAAACCGTCATGCGCATGCCTGGGTCGAGATTTATGATCCGGTCGAGGGTAATTGGCTGCGGGTTGACCCCACGCCTGGTCGAAGTTCCAGTGATCCCGAGGTGGCCTTCAGTAGTCAGATGCAGTTCGAGTCGGGATGGTTTTCCTGGGTGGACAGTTTGCGTATACAGTGGTATCGCCGGATTGTGAACTTCGAGCAAGAGGATCAAGTAGATCTCGCACTTGGATTGAAGGCATTTCTCCAAGAGCATTTGAATGGGCTCAAAGAGAGGATCCAGGCCATCGGGCGTGCACTGCGGTCCGTATTTTCGAATCCATTTGAGCAAAAGCACTTGCCTTGGTTTGTGGTCTTGGTATTTAGCCTAATTGGCGCTTATACCGTGTGGCTCGTCCGTCATACTTTTTTTCAGATCTTATTTAAATTGCTGCGCAGGCCCAAAGCGCTGGACCCCGTCCGCCGACAATCTGCTCATTTACTCAAGCGTTGCCGAGCCAAGCAGGCGGAGCCCGGCATTGTCGCGGAACTTCAGGAGCTGCGTTTTGGTCCGGCGCGCTCCTTGAGGTCGGCTGCACCGATTTTTAAGCGCGCCCGTGGAATTCTGCGAAAAATGTAGCCCGCAGTAGCCCGAAGCATGTCAATCACACCGGAATGACCAATCGTATTTTGTGGCTTTGGTCATTTTCAATGCTGAGGTAAAGGTGCCAGGTATCGGCTGGCAGCGCGTCTGCGATACGTTCCGGCCATTCCACTGCGAAGCACCAGGGTGATTGCAGGAAATCCTCAATCATCAGTGCGTCCAGATCTGCCTCAGATGCGAGCCGATAGGCATCGAAGTGGACTAATTGCCGCTCACCTGAATAGATGGAGTAGAGATTGTAGCTGGGGCTCGTAATTGACTCTTTGATCGCCCAGGCTCTGGCCAAGCCGCGCACAAAAGTGGTCTTTCCCACGCCGAGATCACCATGTAGGGCCAGCACTGTGTCGGGCGGCAGGA
>REBV01000219.1 GCA_007692545.1 Puniceicoccaceae bacterium | reverse complement strand
ACGCCCACGGGATGGCAGTGGGCGACTGGGGCGAACTGCGCAGCTACCGCGACCTGAAGGTTGAGCCGGTTGCGGGATATTCTGGAAAGAAATGATGTTTAGTAAAATGTGCGGCAAAGCTGACTTAGTTATTTGCCAATGGTTTCGTCTGTGAGCAACAATCTGAAAATGGAAATCATTTTTTTAGGAACGGGCACCTCGCAGGGTGTACCCATGATTGCGCAACCAGTTGGTGAGGGGTGCGATTTGGAGAATCCGAAGAATTGGCGGACGCGGACGTCGATACACGTGGAAATGGGCGGACACCATATTCAGGTGGATGCAGCTCCCGAGTTTCGCATGCAATGTATCCAGCATGGGCTTAATCAAATTGATACCTTCATCCTGACACATGGACATGCGGATCATATCCTTGGGATGGATGACCTCCGCCGTTTTTGTGATTTGAATGGGGGGCAGGCGTTACCTGTCTATAGTAATGAGGAAGGTTTGAATCGAATTCGGCAGATTTTTCCTTACGCTATTTTGGATAAACCCAAGGTTCGCGGTTATCCGGCATTTCAACTGCATGAAATGCCAAAGACATTGGAATTGCCCGGAGGCACGGTTGAATCAGTGTCACTGCCTCACGGTGCCTTGGATGTGCTCGGCCTTGTTTTTACCGAGGCTGGGACGGGTAAGCAGTTTACTTATTTTACGGACTGTAAAGTCGTCGGTGAGGAGGCGAGGTTGATCGCCGAAGGCTCGGATGTGGTCGTGCTGGATGGGCTTAGGCCGACTCCGCATCCCTCGCACATGACCATTGAGGAAGCGACTATCACGGCCAAGGAGATGGGGGCTCCCCTCTCGTTCCTGACGCATATGACCTATATGGTGGACCATGAGACGACCGAGGCAGCGCTCCCGGAGAATGTCCATTTGGCCTATGATGGTCTGCGAGTGAGTTGGTAGTCAGTCAGGCTAAGCCTAAAGAAGCACCAGATGGTCCCGGTGTATGACGACGTTATTCTCCAGTGTGGAGGCGTTGTTTGTAATGCGTTCCTGGTCGTAATTAACCATGCCGTGGGCGATGACTTTCCCGTCGGGCCCACATATCTGAACGATATCGCCGACTTCAAAAAGGTCCGTACATTTTAAAATACCGGCAGCCAGAAGACTTTTCCCGTGCTCCAGTATAGCGGTGACTGCGCCGGAATCAATGGTGATACTGCCGTGGGTGTGGTCTTGAATGGCAATCCAGCGCTTATGGGATTTCACCGGAACGTCGCTGGGCTCAAAGTAAGTGCCGACTGATTCCCCAAGCAGGAGTTTGTCAAACAGTTCGGGGTCCTGGCCACTGCCGATTAGCACGCCACAACCGGCGCGTTGGGCAATCTTAGCCGCAGAAAGCTTACTGATCATTCCGCCAACCGATGTAGTTTGCTTCGTGCCTTGGGCCATGGCCTCGATTTCGGGCGTGATGGCCGTGACGCGGGGAACAACTTCGCCGCTGCCTTGCATGTCGATGAGTCCAGGAATGTTGGACAGGATGAAGAGCATGTCGGCATTACTCACACTGGCGAGCAGGGCAGAGAGGGTGTCGTTGTCTCCGAATTTAATTTCAGCGGCGCTGACGGTATCGTTTTCATTGACAATCGGCACGACGCCCTTGGCGAGAAGGCGTTCGATCGTATTAAAAACCGCATTGTGGCGGTGGCGTGCGCGCAAGTCTTCTCGCGTAAGCAGGATTTGCGCAACCGTCAGGTCGTGGGGATCGAAGCCCTGCTGCCAAGTATTGATGAGAATGCTTTGGCCCACAGCGGCACAGGCTTGCAGGGAAGCCAGGTCCTTGGGACGCCTTTTCAGGCAGAGCTTACCCATACCCAAGCCCACTGCGCCGGAGCTGACGATGATCACTTCGATGCCTTGTTGACGGAGTTTGTCCACCTGCTGACAGAGCACAACGATGCGATCAGTATCCAAATCACCGATGCCTGAAGTGAGGACGCCAGTCCCGAGTTTGATCACGACACGCTTAGCCTGTGAGAGGGGGGACACTATGGAAATTGTTGGTTGGCTGGTACACGATTGCTGCTTGGCCGGGCAGGTGTGAGTCCCCCGCCTGACAAGCTCGCAGAGAGCTAGACTTTCTTAAGGTCCGTCTCTTTGTGGGCGAGATGCTCGTTGACCTCGGCGATGTAATCGTCGTGTGCTTTTTGCACTTCTTTTTCGAAGCGCTTGAAATCGTCTTCCGGCAGGCCGTCGTTTTTCGCAGCTTTCAGCAGATCGAGCGCATCACGCCGTACTTGGCGAACACGGACGCGACCGTCTTCAGCCATGCCTCCGGCGGTTTTGGCCAACTCCTGGCGGCGCTGACCAGTCAGTTCCGGCACAGGTACACGGAGAATACCGCCGTCAATAATTGGGTTGAGCCCCAGATTGGCTTCCTGGATGCCTTTTTCGACATCTTTGATGACACTCTTATCCCACGGTTGCACCATGATGGTGCGCGCGTCCGGGGTCGTCACCGCAGCGACTTCTTTAAGTGTGACGGTGCTACCGTAGGCATGGACACGGACTCCATCGAGCATAGCCGGGGTGGCTTTCCCCGTATGTAGGCTACTGAACTCGTGCAGTGTATGATCAACCGCCTTCTTCATGTCGGCGTTCATTGATTTGAGGATGTCTTTTGGTTCCATAAGATGTGTAGTGGGTTAGTCGACGAGTGTTCCAATTTCTTCGCCCATGACAGCACGATAGATTGAGCCTGGTTCACGCATACTGAAGACGAGGATGGGTAGTTTGTTCTCCATGCAAAGGGAAAATGCGGTCGAGTCCATGATTTTTAGTCGGTCGCGCAGGGCAGTAATATAGGGCACGTGGTCGTATTTGACGGCATCCGCGTGTTTGGCTGGGTCTTTATCGTAGATTCCATCGACCTTGGTTGCTTTCATCAGCATGTCGGCGCCGATTTCGCTGGCCCGTAGTGCAGCGGTCGTATCGGTGGAAAAGTAAGGATTCCCGGTGCCGCCCGCAAAGATGACGACACGGCCCCGCTCCAAGTGGCGGGTGGCCCGGCGGAGGATGAATGGTTCGGCCAGCTTATCCATGGGAATGGCACTTTGCAGTCGCACGGTCACTCCGAGTTTTTCCAGGCAATCCATCAGTGCGAGGCCATTGATCACGGTCGCTAACATACCCATGTAGTCGCCGGTGGTCCGGTCCACGCCTTTCATCTCGGCCCCGCTGAGCCCACGAAAAATGTTGCCGCCGCCGATAACGAGGCCGATTTGCACCCCGATATCATAGACTTTTTTCACCTCCTCGCAGATGGCTTTGAGCGTCGCCGGGTCGATGGGTTCACCATCTTCGTTGTTTCGTAGCACTTCCCCGCTGAGTTTGAGGATAATGCGGCGGTATTTCGGTTGTGGGGCCGATTGTTCAATAGCAGTCATTAAAAGGGTCTTAAACGCGATTTAGGCCCATACGTCAATCTATGTCTTCTATTGAGTGAATCTTTCCTTGAAACTTCTGTGGGCTAGTATTGCGTGTTCCCTCCAATGGCACTCATCGTTCAAAAATATGGCGGCACTTCAGTCGGCGACATCGATCGGATTAAAAACGTAGCAAAGCGCGTTAAGGAAACCTGCGAGGCGGGCAACCAAGTCGTGGTAGTTGTCTCGGCGCGTTCGGGAGTGACGAACGAGTTGATCGGACGGGCCAAGGCCCTGAATCCGCATCCCGACGAGCGCGAGATGGACATGCTGCTGACCGTGGGTGAGCAGGAAACCATCGCTCTGACGGCTATGGCATTGCATGCGATCGGAGTGCCTGCGGTGTCCCGCACGGGAGCGCAGGCGGGTATTCTCACGGACCCGGCACATACTCGGGCCCGAATTACGCAGATTTCCGGCGGTGACATCAAAGAGCAGTTGGCCGCTGGTAAGGTCGTGATTCTGGCCGGATTTCAGGGGCATTCGCCGGATGGGCAGATCACCACGCTGGGGCGCGGTGGCTCTGATTTGAGTGCGATTGCGATTGCCGCTGCTTTAAACGCGGACCTTTGTCAGATCTGCACGGATGTGGATGGTGTCTATACGGCTGATCCTCGCCTCGTGCCCGATGCCCGGAAGCTCGAAGAGATTTCCTATGAGGAAATGCTGGAGCTCGCCAGTTCCGGGTCGAAAGTCATGCAAAACCGCGCAGTCGAGTTTGCGCAGAAATTTAACGTCGTTTTTGAAGTTCGCTCCAGTTTTAACAACAACCCCGGGACAATTGTGAAAGAAGAAGTCGCCTCCATGGAAGACGTCGTCGTGAGCGGCGTCGCACTCGATAAGAATCAAGCCAAGATCGTTGTCAGCGATTTGCCCGACCGCCCCGGCACGGCGGCGAAGCTCTTTCAGCTTCTCGGTGCTGCCGGCATCAGTGTGGACATGATCGTGCAGAACCTTGGCCGCAAGGGTAAGGCGAACATGACCTTTACCGTCCCGCGCGAGGATATCTACCGTGCAGAAAAAGCGGTTAATGAATCCTTTGCAGATAAGGCAGCCGGTAAGCTCTTTGAGGCCAGTGACATCGCCAAGGTGTCTATCGTTGGCGTCGGTATGCGCTCGCATTCAGGTGTGGCTGCTACCTTGTTTCAGGCATTGGCTGAGGGAGGTATTAATATCCAGTTGATCAGCACATCGGAGATTAAGATATCCGTGGGGATCGATCCGGCAGATGCCGAAGAAGCCACTCGCCTGGTACACGCGGCTTTCGGACTGGGTTCCTAGAAGGTTTCTTGGAATTGAGGGATAAACGATGCGATATATTAGCACACGCGGCCAAGTACCCGCTGTTTCTTTCTCCACTGCGGTCGCGCAGGGGTTGGCACCAGACGGGGGACTTTACCTGCCGGAAGAACTGCCGGATTTAAGACCATTCCTGGGCGATTGGTCTAAGCTGGCGTATGCTGATCTGTGCCAAGCCTTCTTCGGAATTTTTGCGACGGACCTGGACGCGGCTGAATTGCAGCGTGTCGTGACCCGCAGCTATACCAAATTCGACCATGCCGATATCGCACCAATCGTCAAACTGGACGCAGATCGTTACGTACTGGAGCTTTTTCATGGCCCGACACTCGCCTTTAAGGACTTTGCGCTACAACTCCTGGGGAATCTCTACGAATCTCAAATTGCCCGCACGGGTGATCGTATCTCGGTGCTCGGTGCTACCTCCGGTGATACCGGAGCGGCGGCGATCCACGGGTTGCTCGGCAAAGCGGGAGTGACGACCTTTATTCTGTATCCCGACGGGCGCATCTCTCCGCTACAAGAGCGACAGATGACCTGCACGGGTGCGGCGAATGTATTCCCGTTGGCGATCAAAGGCAGTTTTGACGATGCGCAGACGGCGATGAAGACGGTCTTCGAAGATCGTGCTTTTGCCGATGAAGTCGGTCTTTCCGCGGTCAACTCGATCAATCTTGCCCGTATTCTGGCGCAGTGTGTTTATTATTTATCCGCATACTTCCGCCTCCCTGCGGATGCGCGTGACGACATCACCTTCGTGGTGCCGACAGGGAACTTTGGCAATGTGCTGGCCGGTTGGCTGGTGCAGCGCATGGGCGTGCCGATCAAAGGTTTCCGCGTGGCGACGAATCAGAATGACATCCTGCACCGTCTCTTCCAGACCGGCACGTATGCGCTCGACGCGGTCGCTCCGAGTGTGGCTCCTTCGATGGACATACAGGTGGCCTCAAACTTCGAGCGCTTCATTTATTACGCAGAAGGCCGGGATGCTGCCAAGGTCCGCGAGATTATTCAGACCTTTAAGGCGACGGGGCAGTATAGCTTTGAAAACTTCGATCACGAGGGCTTCAGTAGTTCACGTACCGACGATTTGCAGATTGCCGAAATAATTAAAAACGTGTATCAGAAATATGGATATACAGTAGATCCGCATACAGCCTGCGGCTTCAGTCAAGGAAGCGGTGGTAAAGAGATCGTTCTAGCGACGGCACACCCAGCGAAATTCCCCGACACGATTCAAGCGGCTATCGGGCAGGACTCGACGCACCCATCATTGGAGGTATTAAAAACACGCGAGGTGGTCAAGTACAGCGTCGAGCCGACACCCGAGGCAATCAAGGCGTTTATGGGGGCGCGGGTTTAGCATCGGCAACCATAGCCTGGTCCAAAAAACTGGTCGTGCGACGCTCCGACCAATAGAGTTGAGCTTTATTAAACTCAATGAATCCGATATGGCCGCCGTGATTGGGCGTATCCAAGAGGAAGTTTGGGTTGGTCTCCGCAGCTTTGTGTGGGAAGCACGACGGGGTTAAAAAGGGGTCGTCGAGTGCATTGATCAGCAGCGTTGGGATGGCAATCTGATCCAGTGCGTGGCGACAGCTGGATTGACTCCAATAATCGTCGGCACCCTTGAAGCCATGGATGGGCGCTGTGTAGCGATCGTCGAACTCGGCGAAGGTGCGCATGGAGTTCAGCCCCTCCACGCTTAATTGCGCGGGGAAACGCATCGCTTTCTCGCGTACTTTGGCCCGAAGGCTGCGCATGAAGCGAGCCATGTAGATACGATTGCTTCTTTGTTCCAGTCGTTTTGCACTGCTGGCCAGATCGCAGGGGACACTCAGGCCGACCGCTCCCCGGATGCGTGGATCGAGATCGCTGCCGAGATCGCCCAAGTATTTGAGGGTTAAGTTACCGCCCAAACTGAAGCCGACGAGAGTGATGGCGGTATAGTCGGTTGAGGAAAAGACGTGATCCAGCACGATTTGCAACTCGCTGGTGGCCCCGCTGTGGTAGCTTTGCAATCGGCTGTTGGGCTGGCCGCTACAACCCCGGAAGTTCCAAGCCAGGACATCCCAGCCTCCCCGTCGAAGTGCTGCTGCCATACCTTGGCAATACTGCGAGCGGGATCGACCTTCGAGCCCGTGTGTAATGATAGCGAGGCGATGGTTTTTGGGCTGTCGTGCCCAGTCCAAATCGAGGAAGTCACCGTCCGGGGTGTCGATACGCTCGCGCAGATCGGTTATGAGCGGCGTTCGGCGAAACAGGGTGGGGTAGATCGTCTGCAGGTGGGCATTGCGAAAAGCCATGGGTGGGTGGTAGGCGAGGGACATTACGATCAGTTTAAATATATGCTGTTTGGTTTGTCTTCCCGGGTGGATTGTTTAAATTCAGCCTTATGGAAATTTTGCAAGCAGTCTGTCAGTTAGTGGTGGGATTGGGTATTTTGAACGTATGGTTGCTACGATTTAACAAAGCGACGCCTTATCGTGGTCGGCAAGCGGGTAATTTAAAAGAAGAGTTTGCCGCCTATGGTCTGCCGAAATGGGCTATTTATGTTGTCGGGGCGGTTAAGCTTCCCGCAGCAGTGGCACTTTTGGTAGGGCTGGCTATTCCTGCCCTGGTGGTGCCGGCTGCCAGTGTGTTGGCGGTCCTCATGCTGGGAGCGATTATCATGCACTTCAAAGTTCAGGATGCAGGCCAAAAGTTCCTGCCTGCCAGTTTGGTGCTGTTACTTTGTTTAGTGATCATTTTCATTTAACAGAAAACGATTTCAACGGAGGCCCTGATATGCTAGGGCCGCATTGATGAGGCAGTAGAATCCGGCCGGAACGCACTGGAACCAACGGTCGCGGATGCGCAAACGCACACCGACTCCAGCGAGCATTTGCAAGGAGAGCCCCGCCGCTGCGGCTGTTCCAACCGCGGGGAGCCACCAACCAAGCAGGAGGCCGCTGGCTCCTGCCAGCTGTAACCAACCTGTCATCGCGCGATACTGCGACAAACCATAGCGCGCAAATTCCAGTCGCATGGCCTGTGTCGAGAGGCAGGCAATACCGAAGCCGACAAAGGAAAGTGCGGAAAATAAAGTGAGCGCTTGGAGGAACGTATACATGAATACCTGAGTGTAACTGAAAAAAAGCGTTTAGCACACTTGATGGGAAGTTTGCTAACAACGTTGCTTGCTAGTCCAAATGAAACTCGGTTTGTACGTCGGTTTTTTGTTGAGCCGGTTGGGGGCGGCTTCGACTTTCACGGGGTTTACGGCTGCCGTGCCGCTGCATGACGGCGCGGGAGGCCAACCAGTAGTTATCATTCTGGCGAAGCTGCGTGAATTTAGCCCGTGCGTTTTTTACCGCAATTTTATGGTCCACGATCGGATGAGGGTAGTCCCGCCCGATTCGGCAGCCTGCCCGCAACTGCTCCGCTGGAGGTAGCTTCCAGGGTTCATGAATCAAATCAGATGGTATTTTGCGGAGCTCGGGCACCCATTCGCGGATGAAGAGGCCCGCCGGATCGTGGTCGTTTCCTTGTTTAATCGGGTTGTAGATGCGCAGAGTGTTAATCCCAGTGAGCCCACTCTGCATCTGAATTTGCGATATATGGATGCCCGGTTCGTAGTCGATAAACTGGCAGTGCCAGTGGCAACGCGAGAGAAAGGCATTGGCCGCTCGTTTGGAGAGCGATTGACCCGCGACCGCACGGACATGGGCAACAACCTCACGCATGGAGATGCAGCCCCATGCGAGGTAGGGGCTGATTCTTGAGCAGCTGATGTAGGCCGTTAATGGACTGCTCATTTCGCGGTGATATGCCTTGCCGCGTGATCCAGTGAAGCTCCCTAGCACACAGTGCGCTTCGGCTGCGCCACCTCGCAAATCCACTGCGCGGCCATCTGTTACCGCTAGTTTTAGCTCTCCGGCGCTGGGGATGTAGGCTTCGTTTTGACTTCCAGGTAGCGAGCGTAAGCCTGCAGGTGCTTCGATAACCGGCTCGCGCATACGCAGTTCCCATTGCTGAGCCCAGCCATCACGGTTTTTTAGTCGGCGGACCACATCATTCTGTGGATATTCGTGCAAGGCGACCCCCCGCTGCCTGGCCCAAGCCGTGACGGCCTGAT
>REBV01000255.1 GCA_007692545.1 Puniceicoccaceae bacterium | reverse complement strand
TGCGGGGTGTTCGGGGGCTTCGGGCGTTTCCGGTCGAGGGGCAAGCCCGCTCGACTACGTAGTCGGATTGGCTAAGTTGGAAATCTTGAGCTGGTCGAAATGACCGCCCTGTCTTTCCCAGTCTGGTTGGAAAGGAAGACCGACACAACCAAGGCGCTCGACGAGCGAGCACGCCACGGGAATCCCATATCCCGCATCCCATATCCCGCGCCAGATCCCATATTTCTCTGGCTTGCAGTTTCCGGTTGCGCTTAAAATGCCGGTCTATCATTTCCTTCAGTCATGAAAATTTCTGTTATTACTGTCAGCTACAACAGTGCGGCCACCATTGTCGATACGGTGGAGTCGGTTTTGGGGCAGACGCATGCGGAGGTGGAGTATCTGCTGATGGACGGGGGGTCGACGGATGCGACTTTGGCTAAGCTGGAGCCCTACCGTGAGCGTATCGATGTGTTGGTGAGCGAACCGGATGGCGGTATGTATGCGGCCATGAACAAAGGGATCGCGCGGGCAACCGGGGATGTGGTGGCGATTTTGAATAGTGACGACATCTATGCGGATGCGGGGGTGCTGGCCAGGGTGGCGGCGTGCTTTGCTGAGAGTGATGCGGACTGTGTGTATGGAGATTTACACTACGTTTCGCCGGATCTGCAAAGGGTGGTGCGGAATTGGGTGTCGGGGGCGTATCAGGCCGGGCAGTTCAAGCGGGGCTGGCACCCGCCGCATCCGAGCTTTTTTGTCAAGGCGGCGCTCTATCAAGCACATGGCGGCTTTCAGACGGAGCTGCGGATTGCGGCAGATTTTGAGTTTATGCTGCGGGTGCTGGAAAAGGAAGGGCAGCGGGCTGCTTATCTGCCGGAAGTATTGGTCAAGATGCGCACAGGTGGGGCCAGTAATCGCTCGCTCGGGGCTATCTGGCGGGCGAATCGTGAGTGCTACCAGGCCTGGCGAGTCAACGGATACAGTGCACCCGCGTCGGCACTGGCGGTGCTGCGTAAGCCACTCAGGAAGCTGAAGCAGTATTTTTGATTTTGCCTAAAGGGCTTGTCTTTTTGGGGCATCGGGCTAGTCGTAACCTTATCATGAACGCTGCGCGTTGCTTATCTTTTCAATTTCTTATTATTGGCTCGATTCTACTCGCCGCTTGTCGTCCGGGTGGGGATGCGTCCGGGGAAGTGACTGAAGTGATTCGCCCGGTCCTCTACCACGAGACCCGCGCCTCTGGGGAGGTGCCGGTGCGCTCTTTCCCGGCCCGGATTTCGGCGACAGATTTACGGGAGTTGACCTTTCCGCGTCCGGGCATCGTTGAGGCGGTGCTGGTGGAGGAGTCGGACCGCGTGGTGGCGGGGCAGATCCTGGCCCGCTTGGATGACCGTGACTATTCGGGTGCTTTGGACGCGGCGCGGGCGCGGCTGGAAAATACGGAGCAGGCATTGCAGCGGGCGCAGCGTTTATTGGCCGAAGATGCGATTGCGCGCAATGTATTGGAGCAGCGGGAAGCAGCCGAGAAGGTGGCGCGGGCAGAGTTTGAGGCAGCCGAGAAGGCGTTGGCGGAGGCGACAATCGAAGCACCTTTTGACGGGGTGGTTTCGCGTGTATTTGCGCGGGAGTCCCAGGCAGTGGCAGCGGGCACTCCAGCCGTTCGCATGTTTTCCATGGCGCAACTGGAAGCAACGATTGCGGTGCCGGGTGCGATTATTTTGGGGGCGGATGGTGCCCGCCGGGCAGAGCTGAAAGCACAGGTGCGACTGGAGGGGGGCTTGGGGCCGCCGATCGAGGCGCAGTTTAAGTCAGCGGAACTGGAGGCGGATGCTGGCTCGCAAAGTTATGCGGTGACCTTTGGTTTCGAGTCGCCGGAGGGGCTGAATGTATTGCCGGGGATGAATGCGGAGGTGGCCCTGGCGCTGGGGACGGGCGCTGCCACGGGCCCGGTGGTGCCGCTGCGGGCAATCGGAGCGGAGGGCGATGTGCGCTTCGTTTGGGTGGTGGATCCGAGCGCGGCGCCGCATCGGGTCGCGCGGCGCACAGTTGAAGTCGGGCCGGCGGTGGGTGAGTGGTTGCCCGTGGTGGCCGGATTGACCGCGGGTGAAGTGGTCGTGGCGGCGGGCATATCCAGCTTGTCTGAGGGCCTTGCCGTTCGTCCCTGGGATCGCCCAAATCAATAAGCCACCGTGTAGCGCTAAGCAGACTGATGAACGCCGCTGAATCAACGATCCGCAACAAGCTTTTGAGCGGGGTGTTCATTCTTCTGATTTTGGGCGCGGGCTGGTCGGCCTACAGCAAGATGCCCCGTTTTGAGGACCCGGAGTTTACCATCCGCACGGCGCTGGTGTCGGTGGCCTATCCGGGGGCCAGTCCGATGGAAGTCGCACGGGAGATTGTTGAGCCGCTGGAAACGGCCATTCAGCAGTTGCAGGAGGTCGAGAGTATCGTCTCCACCTCGAAGGCGGGGCGGGGCGAGCTGCGGGTCGATATCAAATACGAATTTTCCAGGTCGAAGTCGGACCTGCAAATCGTCTGGACCAAGCTGCGCAACCGCATCGCCGACGCTGAGGCGCAGCTGCCGCCGGGGGCGGGGAAGGTCTTTGTCAACGATGACTATGGTGATGTTTACGGCTTCTATTATTTTATCACCGGGCCGGACTATTCGATGGCGGAGCTGCGCGACTATGGGGAGTCGCTGCGCGACGAGTTGTTGGCAGTCGATGGGGTGGCCAAGGTGAGCCTGCTCGGGGTGCAAAACGAGGCCATCTACGTGGAAATTTCCCGTGCTGAGGCGGCGCGGCTGGGGCTCTCGATTCAATCGATTTATAACACACTGAACCGTCAGAATGCTGTTTCGCCGGCGGGCAGTGTGGTGGTTGATGGTCAGCGACTGGTGGTGCAGCCCAGTGGTGGGCTGGATTCGGTCGAAGCAGTGCGCAGTCTGCCGGTGGCGAAGACCCGCTCGGGTGATTTGATCTATTTGGGGGATATTGCACAGGTCGAGCGCGACTACGTGCAGCCGGCCACCCGGCTGGTGCGGTATCAGGGGATACCCGCCCTGGCGCTGGGCGTGGCCAATGTGCAGGGGGCCAACGTGGTGCGGGTGGGGCAGGCGGTGGAAGCGTGCATGGCCGAGGCGATCAGTCGACGACCGCTGGGGATGCAGGTGCACGAGTTCTACCAGCAGGGCAAGGTGGTGGATGCAGCGATCGGTAACTTCGCCGTCAATGTCATCGCGGCGCTGGTCATCGTCATCATGACCTTATTGGTTTTTATGGGCTACCGGGCGGCGGCGGTGATCGGCCTGATTCTTTTACTGACCGTAGCGGCCACGCTGGGGATTATGAATATTGTCGGCATCCCGATGCACCGGATATCACTGGGTGCTCTGATCATCGCCCTGGGCATGATGGTGGACAATGCGATTGTGGTGACCGAGGGCATTCTGGTGGGCGTCGGCAAGGGGCGGCCCAAACTGGAGATCGCCAAGGAAGTGGTGCAGCAGACCCAGTGGCCGCTGCTGGGAGGGACCTTGGTCGGTATCCTGGCCTTTGCGCCGATCGGATTCGCGCCTGGTGCAACGGCGGAATACACCAATCATTTGTTTTGGGTGATTTTAATTTCTTTGTTTATGAGCTGGCTACTGGCCATCACCCTGACTCCGCTCTTTTGCTACCTCGGCTTTCGCCCGGCCGGTCCGGCCGACGCGGGTGCGGCAGCGGCGAAACGGCCTGGCCTCTACCAGCGGGTCATGGTGCAGGCGCTCCGCTGGCGCTGGGCTGTATTGGGTGGGGCGGTGCTGCTCTTTGCGGTCTCAGCCTGGGCCTTCCAATTCGCGAAGCAGAGCTTCTTCCCCAATTCAACGACGCCGCAACTGGTGGTCGATTTTTGGCTGCCTGAGGGCACGGACATTGAGCGCACGGTCGACACTGCGCAAGGGATCGAGGCGTATTTCCTGGAGCAGCCGGGCATCAATGCGGTGCAGACCTTGATCGGATCGGGGGGCTTGCGTTACATCCTGGTCTATAGCCCGGAATCGCCCAACCCGGCCTATGCGCAATTTATCTTGCGCCTGGACGACTACAAACTGGGGCAGTGGCTGATCCCCGAGCTGCAGGCCTATCTCGACCGGAGCTATCCGGAGGCTCAAGCCAAAGTGTGGCGTTTTTCACTGGGGCCGGGTGGGGGCTCAAAAATCGAGGCCGAGTTGAGTGGCCCGGACCCGGCGGTACTGCGTCAGCTGGCAGCGCCGGTTCAAGCCATCATGATGAACGATGGCCGGGCCCTCTCGATCAAGACCGACTGGCGGCAGCCGGTCAGTTATATCGAGCCGATCTTTGCCGCGACCCGCGCCCAGCGGGCCGGGATCACCCGGGCAGATTTTGCCAAGGCGCTGCAAACGCACACCGAGGGCACCCGGGTCGGGATCTACCGTGAGGGGGACCGCTTGTTGCCGATTATGGCACGCGCCCCGGCGTCTGAGCGGGGCGAGGCGTCGACACTCTTCAATGTCCAGGTGATGAGCCCGGTGAGCGGCGAGGCGGTGCCCGCAACTCAGTTGGTCGATGGTTTTCGGACAGATTGGCGAGATGGGATTTTGAAGCGGGAGGACCGGATCTGGCAGATCAAGGTGCAGTGTGATCCGGTGGGCGACGAACTGCCCTCCGCCTTGCTGGCCCGGTTGCGCCCGCAAATTGAGCAGCTGCCACTGCCGGATGGCTATAGCTTGAGTTGGGGCGGAGAGTATGGGAACTCATCGGAGTCGCAGCAGGATCTGGCATCGACGGTGCCGTTGGGCTTTTTGGCGATGGTGCTGGTGGTGGTGTTTCTGTTCCGGCGTATCCGCCAGCCGCTATTGATCTGGCTGGTGGTGCCGCTCTCCCTCATCGGGGTGGTGGTGGGCCTGCTGGCTACGGGTCTGCCGCTGGACTTTATGGGAATCCTCGGCCTGCTATCGCTCTCCGGTCTTTTGATTAAGAATGCCATCGTCCTGGTGGACCAAATGGACCTGGAAACCAAAGTGGCGATGGGGCGGGGTGCGGCTTTGATCCATGCCGCCGGCAGTCGAGTGCGCCCGGTGATGATGGGCACACTCACGACTGTGCTGGGCGTGATGCCGCTGTTCTTCGATGCCTTTTTTCAATCGATGGCGGTGGTTCTGGTCTTCGGCCTGAGCTTCGCCACGCTCTTGACCCTGATCGTCGTGCCCACGCTCTATGCTGCTTTTTTTCGTATTCACTTAGACGAACCCACTGTTGCCCATGAACCGGATTCTGCGCCCTAGTCCCTTGCTTTTAATCAGCCTTTTTCTGGCCGCCTGCTCGGCGGTCGAGACGGAGCGTGCAGTGGCCGAGCGCCAGGCGGCCGGGATGGCAGCCAGCCAACCCGAAATACCGGCGCATTTCCGGGCGGAGGCCGATGCCTCGCCGGTTGAATTGGATTGGTTGGGGCGTTTCGGCAGCCACCAGTTGGAAGCGCTGGTGAGTGAAGCCCTGGTGCATAACCGTGACTTGCAAGCAGCCGCAGCACGGGTCGAGCGGGCGCGGGCAATGGCGGTGAAGTCCGGGGCGAGGCTGAAGCCGAGCGTCGCTGTCGTGGGCTCGGGGGGCAGTGGAGGGCTGGTCGAAGACCGCCAGACCTTTGAGGATTTTTCGCTGGGGGCACAGGTCAGTTGGGAGATGGATATCTGGGGTAAGCTAGCGGCTGGGCAGCGCGGGGCCAGGGCCAGCGCGGAGGCCGCCGAGGCGCAGTTCACCTACGGGCGGCATGCCATCGCGGCGGCCACGGCGCGGGCCTACTTTGCCGCGCTGGAGGGCCGTTTGCAGATGCAGCTGGCCCAGGAAAATATTCAAACTCTGGAAGGGCTGGCGCGTATCGTGCGCGTGCAATATGACAATGGTTTGGCCGATGCCAAAGACCTGGCGCTCTCCAGGTCCGACCTCGCGCTTGCCCGGGCTCAACTCGAAGAGGTGACGCTCGCGCGGCGCGATGCCTTGCGAGCACTGGAATTACTGCTGGGGCGCTATCCGGGAGCGGAGCTGGAACTGGCCGAAGCCCTCCCGAATCTGCCGCCGCCCGCGCCTGCCGGGCTGCCTTCCGAATTACTTGAACGGCGTCCTGATGTGATCGCCGCAGAGCGTCAGGTGGCGGCCGCTTTTGAGGCGACTGCCCAGGCCCGGGCCGCCCGTTTGCCCACTCTCAGTTTGACCGCTAATCTGGGCAACGCTTCCAGTGAGCTGGCGGATATTTTACGCCCGGAAAATCTGGCCTGGCAGGCCGTGGGTAATCTAGTGGCACCGATATTGGATGGGGGTGCCCGCCGGGCCGATCTGGCCGCAGCCACTGCTTCACAAAAAGAGGCGGTCGCGCTCTATGCGGAGACGGCACTGCAGGCCTTCGGTGAAGTGGAGACTTTTCTCGACCTCGGGGGCTCACTGGGGCTGCGTGCCGTACAGTTGGATGAGGCGGCGCTCGAGGCATCGAGGGCTTTGCGTATAGCAGAGCTGCGCCATAAAGAAGGGGAGGCCCCGCTACTCGATGTGCTGACCGTGCAGCAACGGGTAGCGGCCCGCAAGAGCCAGTCCATCCACATCCAACGCTTGAAACTCGACCAGCGTGTCCAGCTCTACCTCGCGCTGGGCGGGGATTGGCGAGCTTTATTCGAATAGAATTGAATTTCCGGGAGTTCGCTCTATATTAACCCACTGTGATTCAAAATATCGTTCATATTTTGATGGTTCTGGCCATAGCCAATCCGCTGTGCTGTTGTGCGGCGGACGGGCTTCTTTCCGGCGATCTGGATGCTGCCGGGCCATTGTGCTGCAGTGCGGCTACCAGGGATACTTCGAATTCAGAGCACGATCCGGAACAATGCCCACACCGTGCGGCGATGGATTATCCCCGGCTGGCTCACGAGCTGAAGTCCGGTGCAGCCAAGCTGCTGGAGGGAGACTTGGCGCCAGTGCTGTTGCCCCTGCCGGAGTCGATGCATCGGCTGAGTGGGTATTTGCCTGAGTCGGAAGGTCCGGTCCTCAGGGCCTCGACGCTACGGATCGCAGCCGGTGCTCCCTGCTTGGCTGAGCTTTACTGCGTCTATCGGATCTGAGTTTTTCGAAGCGAACCCCGGCTAAGCCCGGGGGATCGGCTAATTGTGCGCGCAGTATCTGCGGGCAACACGGGGCAGGCTCTGCCACTCAGGTGGGTATTTTACGGCAGCACCCTTTTTCGAGAAGGCATGGATGGGACTGCGTGGTCCTGAGTTTTGAACGATAAGAGCGGGAGGCTCTGGATGTATATGAAAACGATATTTAAAAGGATACCTGGCAATCGTCTGCTTGTTGGCGGACTGCTGCTGGCCGGGCTTTGGGGTAGTGCCTTGGCGGCCACTCAGCCCGGGCTGGAATCGATGGACGGGCTGGTGCGGGCGGCGTATGCTCATAACCCGGAACTTGAGTCGGCCTATGCCCGCTGGCAGGCGAGCTTGGCACGGGTGCCGCAGATGGAGGCCTGGCCGGATCCGATGCTGGGCTATGGCTATTTCATTCAGCGGATGGAGACGCGGCAGGTGTTTCGGGTGGAGCAGATGTTCCCCGGCTATGGTCAACGCAGTGCGCGGGCGGATGCAGCCCAGGCGGATGCGGTGGTGGCGGCTGAGCAGCTGGAGGCTACTGCGGCCCGGATACGGGAGCAAATCCTGCAAGCGGGTGCGGACTACCTCTTTGCCCGGCGGGCCGCGAGCCTGGTGGGCGAGAATCTCGAATTGCTGGAGCAATTGGAAGCGGTGGCCAACCGCCGCTACCGCACGGGTGAGGCGTCACAGGCGGATGTCCTGCGGCTGGAGAGTGAAGTCGCCACGCTCCGCACCGAGCGGGAAAGTTGGCAGGAGCGGGAAGCTCCCCTGCGTGCCCGGGTGAATGCCCTGATTGGCCGGGCGAGTTCGGCCCCGCTGCCGCAGGACCTGCGGCTGCCGGAGTGGCAGGACTCGAGTCCAGCTGCGGAGTCGTCCACGTCCTGGGCGAACAATCCTGATTTGAGAACAGCCGAGGCCCGGATAGCGGCGGCGGAACGCGGGCAAAGAGTGGCCCGGCTGGAGTCGCGCCCGAACCTGGTCTTTGGTATAGAGTATATGGACAACCGGGGAATGGCCCGGGATGATGTGATGGCCATGGTCTCGGTCAGCTTGCCGGTCTGGCAGGGGCGCTATCGCGGACTGCGGCGCGAGGCTGCGCAGAATCTGCGGGCGGCTGAGGCGGATTACCGGGCAGCGATCAACCGCCTGGAAGCGGATGCCTCTCTGACCCGCTTCGAGCTGCGCGATGCGCTGCGCCAGGCGGATCTGTTTAGTGAAACGCTGCTGCCACGCGCGCGCCAGACCCTGGCTCTGGTCGAATCGGACTACCGTACCGGGCAGGCCAGTTTCCTGGATCTGCTGGAATCGCAGCGGAGCTTGCTGGCCCTCGAGCTGGGGGAGGCCCGCGCGCAGACTGATGCCTTTAAACAGTTCGTCACCTGGGAGCGCTTGCAGGGCTCGGCCCCACCGGCCCTGCCGACAGTGCGTGATCGCCTGGCACAACCTTAAGCTTAAAATTTTTAGATCCATGAAAACAAATTACAAAACGATTCTGATCGGCTTGCCGGTCCTGATACTGACATTTTTCCTCGGGTGGTGGCTCTCGCCGGGTGGCACGCCATCGGATCATGACGAGGCCGGTGAGGCGGCTCCGGAAAAAGCTGCCTCGACGACATGGACCTGTTCCATGCACCCACAGGTGCGCCAACCGGACCCCGGCGACTGCCCGATTTGTGCGATGGATTTGATTCCTTTGACGGATGACGACGATGGCGCGGATGATGGCGAGTTGCCGCGCTTGCGCCTGAGCGACCGCGCCATTGCGCTGATGCATATTCAAACCGTCCCGGTGCAACAGCAGGCGGCGCATGCCTCGATTCGCTTGACCGGGCGTGTCGCCATCGATGAGACCCGGCTCTACACCGTAGCCGCCTGGTTCGGCGGACGGGTGGATCATTTATTTGCCGACTTTTCCGGGGTGCAGATTCGCCGGCAGGAGCATTTACTGGAGATCTACAGTCCACAGCTCTTCGGTGCACAGGAAGAATTTCTGCAGGCCTTGCAGGCGAGTCGCGAGCGGGGTGGCTCGGCGGCTCGCTCGCTGGCGGAGGGTGCGCGGGAAAAGCTGGGCCTGCTCGGCTTGAGCGAAGCACAGATTTCGGTGATTGAAGCATCCGGGGAGCCGACCACGCACCTGACTTACTACTCGCCGGTGGACGGGATCGTGATGGAGCGTCAGGTCAGCACCGGCCAATATGTCGAAACAGGGACGCCGCTCTACACCGTGGTCGATTTGACCCGGGTCTGGCTGGAGTTGGAGGCTTATGAATCCGACTTGGATCGCTTGCGCTTTGGGCAGACGGTTGAAATCAAAGTGCTGAGCTATCCGGGGGAAGTCTTTGAGGGGCGGATTGCTTACATTGATCGCCAGATCGATGCGCGTAAAAGAACGGCGCGGGTGCGGGTGGATCTTCCGAATGAGAATCTGCGCTTGAAGCCCGGGATGCTGGCCACGGGCACGGTCAAAGTGCGCATGGGAGCGGGTGGTATTTTGGCGGATATGGATCTCGCCGGGAAATGGATCAGCCCGATGCATCCACAGATTGTGAAATCCGGGCCCGGAACCTGTGACGTCTGCGGGATGGACTTGGTGCCGGTGGAGGAACTCGGCTATTTTGCCGGTGCCGGTGGGGGGACTGAAGACCCGCTGGTGATACCGGCGACGGCTCCGTTGTTTACCGGCCCGCGCTCGATTGCTTACGTGCGGCTGCCGGATACGGAGCGGCCCACTTTTGAGGCGAGAGAAGTTACGCTGGGCCCACGCCTCGGTGATGTTTATCCAGTGCTGGCGGGGCTGGAGGCGGGGGAACAGGTCGTCGTGCACGGTCAGTTTAAAATCGACAGTGAGTTGCAGATCCGTGGGCGCCCCAGTATGATGGCTCCGGAGCGTGGCGATGCAGACCCGCAGGAGGCGGACAGTGCGGCCGATCCCCGGGATGCCATTGACCGGGCAGATTTTGCCGCCGGAGTGGATACCAGCTTCGGGGATGAGTTGCGCCCGCTGATGGAAGCGTATCTCGCTCTGACCGAGGGCCTGGCCGACGATTCGCTCTCGGCTGCCCAGGCGGGCTTAAAGTCTTTCCACGAGGTCTTGCTGGAGATCGGTCAGCACCGCCTGTCGGGGGATGCCCATGTGGCTTGGATGGAGCGCTATGAAAGCTTGCATGAAATCACGCATGCCATGGCGGAGCCTGCGACGATTGAGAATTTACGGAGTCATCTGCAGGCGCTGACTCTGGAGGTGGAACGGATCTACGTGAATTTTGGTGCCGGGCAGCTGCCTGCGCTCAAGCGGGCGTTTTGCCCGATGGTGGACGGCGACCAGATCGGCACCTGGCTGCAGCGTGGTGAGGTCGTCAATAATCCCTACTGGGGCGCGGCCATGCTGCGTTGCGGCGAAGTCTTCGATGTCATCGGCACCCAGGAGGAGGATGGATTATGATGGAACGCTTCCTACGCTTCTTTCTCGAGCAGAGACTCATCGTCGTTCTGCTGACGCTCCTCCTGTTGGGCTGGGGCTTATCGGTGGCTCCCTTTAATTGGAACCTGAATTGGCTGCCGCGCAGTCCCGTAGCGGTCGATGCGATACCGGATCTGGGGGAGAACCAGCAGATTGTTTTCACCGAATGGGCCGGGCGCTCACCCCGCGATGTGGAGGATCAGCTGACCTATCCCCTGACGGTTTCGCTCTTGGGCGTGCCCGGGGTGCGGGAAGTGCGGAGTCTTTCCATGTTCGGGTTTTCCTCGATTTTCATTATTTTTGAAGAGGACATCGAGTTCTACTGGTCGCGTTCGCGGATACTGGAAAAGCTGAGTAGTCTGCCGGCGGGAACGCTGCCGGAGGCGGTTCAGCCCACGCTGGGCCCGGATGCCACCGGGCTGGGGCAGATATTCTGGTACACGCTGGAAGGCCGCGACCCGGACGGGCGGCCGACAGGGGGCTGGGATTTGCAGGAGCTGCGCTCGGTGCAGGATTGGTATGTGCGCTTCGGCTTACAGTCGGCACAGGGGATCAGTGAAGTGGCCTCAATCGGTGGGCACGTGGCGGAGTATCAGGTCGATGTGGACCCGGACAAACTGCGCATGCATGAGGTCACGCTGGAGCAGGTTCTCAAAGCGGTGCGCGAGAGCAATCTCGATGTCGGTGCGCGCTCGACCGAGATCAATCAAGTGGAATATCTGATACGCGGGATCGGTTTTATCAAAACCGTGGAAGACCTGGAGCAAGCGGTCGTGCGGCTCGGACCCGGCAATACGCCCATTCGTATCAGCGATGTGGCTACGGTTGCGCGCGGACCGGCTGAGCGCCGGGGCGTGCTCACGCTGGGCGGGGCCGAAGCGGTCGGTGGGGTCGTGGTTGTACGGGAGGGCTTCAATCCACTTGAAGCCCTGGAGAACGTACATGCCAAAATTGCCGAGATCAGCGGGGGGCTTCCCTCCAAGGCCTGGATCGACTGGTCGCTGGCCGAGCCGGAGGCGGTGGCCGACTTTGCTGCAGCCAATGAGTTGGGGGCGATCGGAGCCGACGGACTCCCCCAGGCAGATGACTGGGCTGCATGGCTGCGGGCGCATGCCGCGGAAGACTGGCCGGAATGGCTGACCCTGAGCACGCTGAGTATCGAGCCCTTCTATGATCGCACGACGCTTATTCACGAGACGCTGGGGACGCTAAATGATGCGTTGGTGCAGCAAATACTGGTCACCCTGTTTGTCATCATTGTTATGCTCTGCTTCCTGCGGGCCGCGCTCGTGATCAGTGCGCTGCTTCCATTGTCGGTACTGACGGCCTTCATCCTGATGAAGCTGCTGGGCATCGATGCCAACGTCGTGGCACTCGCCGGCATCGCCATCGCGATTGGGACCATTGTCGATATGGGCATCATCGTTACGGAGAATATTATCCAGCATCTCAAAGATGCCGATCCGGACGAATCACGGACTGAAGTCGTCTTGCGTGCGACCTCCGAGGTGGCCTCGGCTATTCTGACTGCAATCAGCACCACGGTCATTAGCTTCCTGCCGGTCTTCACTATGACCGGGGCGGAGGGTAAGTTATTTGTCCCGCTCGCCTATACCAAAACCTTTGTTTTGGTCGCCTCTATTTTTATCACGCTCAGTATTCTGCCCGCTGCGGTTTATCTGTTGATCGGAAGAAAGCGAAATAAACCCGGTGCGCGGAGCTGGTATTCGAAAATGCCAGTCTGGTTGCGACGCAGCGATTCCGAGCCAGCAAAAGAGGCCGGTCTCCTGGGTAAATACCTCCCCATCGTGATCGCGGCGATTGCGGTTGGGTGCATGTTGGCGGTGGTTTGGGAGCCGCTGGGTCCAGCTTCCGGTCTGGTCGGCAATGGGCTGTTTGTGTTTGTTGTGCTCGGGGGCTTACTCGGGAGCTTTTTCCTTTTCTCGCTGGTCTATCGCCGTATTTTGAGCTGGGCCTTGGCGCACAAGGGCTTGTTTCTGGTGATCCCATTTTCGGTGGTGCTATTTGGCCTGGTCGCCTGGCAGGGCTTTGAGCGCGTGTTCAAGTTTATTCCGGCGGCCGTTTCCATGGTCGGCGGCAAGGCGGAATGGATCAGCCATAGCCAGCCCTGGGTCTGGGCCACGCATGAGTTTACCGGTCTGGGTCGGGAGTTTATGCCACCGCTGGATGAAGGCTCTTTTTTATGGATGCCCACCACTATGCCGCACGCATCACTCGGTGAGGCTTTGGAGGTGGTGAAGTACCAGGATCAGGCCATTGCGGGTGTGCCCGAGGTGGAGCTCGTCGTGGGCAAGATCGGGCGGGCTGAAACCGCGCTGGACCCTGCGCCGGTCTCGATGATTGAGACAATCATTCAATACAAGACCGAATACCGGACCGACGAGTCGGGGCGGCGTATTAACTTCCGCTATGACCGGGAGGCTGGCGAGTTTGTCCGCGACGAAGCCGGTGAGCTGATTCCGGATCGCAAGGGGCGTCCCTACCGTCAGTGGCGGGATCACATTCGCCAGCCACAGGACATTTGGGATGAGATCGCCACTGCCGCCCATATTCCCGGCACCACCTCGGCCCCGCGCTTGCAGCCGATCGAAACCCGGCTGGTGATGTTGCAAACCGGCATGCGGGCGCCGATGGGGCTTAAATTGCGCGGGCCGGATTTGGAGACACTCGACCGGGTGGCTGTCGAGGTCGAAGCGCTGCTGCGGGAGGTTCCCCAAGTCTCGGCGGCGACGGTGAATGCCGACCGGGTGGTGGGCAAACCCTACCTGGAAATTGAGATCGACCGCGAGGCCATTCAGCGGCATGGGCTGAGTATCGTCGCGGTGCAGAATACGTTGTCCACCGCTGTCGGCGGGCAGACGGTGACCACTACGGTGGAGGGGCGGGAGCGCTACCCCGTGCGCGTGCGCTACCCCAGGGAGGCGCGTAATACGGTTGAGGACATTCAGGCGGTGCTGGTCGATACGCCGGATGGGGGCACGATCCCTTTACGCGAGATCGCTGAAATCAACTATGTTCGCGGGCCGCAGATGATTCGCAGTGAAGACACCTTTCTGGTCGCTTATGTGACCTTCGCCGGGCAGCCGGGCACCGCCGAGGTAGAGGTGGTGGAGGCTGCGCGGGATTATCTGGAGGCGAAGATAAAAACGGGGGATTGGGTCGTGCCCGCCGGGGTGAGCTGGCGCTTTGCCGGCACTTACGAGCATCAGGTCCGGGCTGCCCGAACCTTATCGATCGTGCTGCCGATAGCCCTGGCTTCGATCTTTCTGATCCTGTACCTGCAGTTCAAGTCGTCGCTGGTCGCGCTGGTCGTGTTCAGCAGTATTCTGGTCGCGTGGGGCGGCGGCTTCACCATGCTCTACTGGTATGGGCAGGATTGGTTCCTCAACTTCAATGTATTGGGGACTGATCTGCGTGAGCTCTTCCAGCTGCAAGCCATCAATCTGAGTGTCGCGGTCTGGGTTGGCTTTCTGGCGCTTTTCGGGATCGCGGTGGATGACGGTGTGGTCATGTCGACCTACTTGAAGCAGAGTTTTCAGCGTAAGCCCAGTAACAGCATTGCGGAGATCCGCGCGGCTGCGATCGCCGGGGGGCTCCGCCGCCTGCGTCCGTGTCTGATGACGACCGCGACGACCATTCTGGCGCTGCTGCCCGTCTTAACTGCGACAGGTCGGGGCGCCGACATCATGGTGCCAATGGCCTTACCCAGCATCGGCGGCATGTTCTTTGTCTTAATCTCGCTGGTGACAGTCCCCGTGCTCTATTGCTGGATCGAGGAACGCAAGTTCAGGGCCCACAACCAAAACTGATCGAAATCGACGTAGCGTAGTACAGCTGTATAAATGTTAAAATATTTAAAAGTATCGCATAAATTTTGTTTTCGCTTGAACCAGTAGAGTCGCCAAGCTACTTCAGGACCTAATGCGCCCTAGTAATTAATCTTAAGGCGAAAAACCCGGATATTTCACAATATTGGATGAAATCACCCAATCAGAGTCGATTCGTTGTCGAAGCGTTGGAGCAGCGTATCTTGCTCTCAGCGGTTCCGATCGATGGAGGGTGGAGTGAGGGGGAGGACCCACCCTTGGAGCAAAGCTCGCTAGTCCTGGATTTATGGGATAACGACAGCGTGTCCGAATCGGGTGGAGGGGATGACGATTTGTTTGCGCACATCCAGCCTCTGGAAGCATCGGAAGATGTTTTTATGGAGGAGGAAAGCTCGCAAACTTCGCCACCTCTGGAGGATTTTTCGGAATCCCGCTTGAATGAAATTGCCGGAGAAGTGGGTGCCGGAAATATCCAGAACACAGGGGAGTCAAATTTTTCAGCGCCTTTCTTGCCTGGTTTGGAGCTGTCCGAGCTGCCGGCAGATGGCTTCGACGGGCAGGTGATTTATCTCAATTTCGGGGGTGCCGGGTCTTTCGATTATGCCGGGCCGGTTACGCTGGCAGGCCTTGAGCAGTCGGCCTTTTTTGTGCCGGAACGGTATCTCGATACGGGACTCACTAAGGCGGCGGTGATGGCTGCTGTTGTCGATGGTGTGCAATCTATTTTCGGTCAAGCCGGATTAACTTTTGTGACTGGGGCTGATCCGCCGGCAGGCGAACATTCGGTGATTTTTATTGGGGGCGATGATGCTGCCTTCCGTGAGTTTGGTCATTTTTATGGCCTGGCTGAAGCGGTCGATGTCGGCAATGCCGACCGCTCAGATCGTGCTTTTGTCTTTAGCGAAACCATTGCTGAAGCGACTTCCGGAGCAGATAACTTTGTCAATCAACTGGTTGCGGTGACGGCGCATGAAGCCGGGCGTTTGCTCGGCTATTCGAATGTACCCGGTTATGGCGGTGACGGGCCGCTTGCTGCCGTAGCCAGTGAGGGGGCAGGGGCGGCGATGGTGCCGGGCACGGACGGGCCGGAGCGGCCTTTATTGGTATTACCCGGGATTGCCGGGACCTTTGCCGCACCGGGTTTTGAAACGCAGTGGTTCACTGACCGGGGGATGGGTCCGGAGGGTTTGGAAATCGATCCGCTGGCCGGCTTCTATAATGATGTTTTGGTCACCATGCAGGACGCCGCGGGTTACACACTCGGGTTGGACTTGTTTGCGGCGACGTATGATTGGCGGATGGAACCGGGGCCGGCGCCGACGGATGCGGCTGATTTCGATGGCGTTGTCACGGGACTGACAGCGGAGAGTTTGACGGATGGCGTCTATCGCTACGGCGTGGACTATATGGGCTACTGGATGGAGCAGGCCGTGCTGGCGTGGACGGAGGCGCATGGTGTTGCGCCCGATGGCGTTGATGTCATCGCACACAGCACAGGTGGCTTGGTCGCGCGCACTTACATCCAAAGTACGGCTTACAATGAGTCCAACGGCGAAATCGTGTTACCTGAGATCAACAATCTCATCCTGGTGGGTGTGCCCAACCGTGGCGCATCCAAGGCATGGAATCCGCTGAATGATAACTTTGGCGGTGACCCGGCCTACCGCACCGTGCTTTCGAAAGCGATGGATGTCGCCTACAACGATTATTATCTGCGCGGCATTACGATCACCGGTGCGGATGGTGACCTTAGCTTTGACCCGGATGACCCAGGAGCGGTCCCGTTGACGCAACTGGAGTTCATCGACGCCTATGTGCCGACGATCCGGGCGCTGCTGGCGACTTATGATTTCCTGATTCCCGAGGGCGGCACGCTGGATGATTTGATGTCGGTCAACGACGATGCCGATCAGCGCAACCGCTGGCTGCTGCATTTGAATGATGGGCTCGATCTCGACTACACGCTGGAAGATTTTCAGACGGGCGCTCCCGCTGCGGACGGACGCGATCCGCACCGGTTTATTGATATTATTCAGGGGCAAGCGCTGATCATTTACAGTGAAGGGGACGACGATGGGTTTAAGACTGCGCTCTATGCTGAGCAATTCACCGGGCCGAATTCGCCGACGGATGAAGTGGTGCCGTTCAATCGTTTCTATGGCGGACCGCCTGCTGCGGATCAGGTATGGTATGTGGATATTAAAGAGGCCTTCGGCGGTGATGGCACGGTGCCTTTTATGTCGGCGGCCGGGCAGTTCCAGAATGATCCGCTCAACCGCTTTGCCGATGGCAGCGCCGGGACCGGCGGTAGTGCCCAGGGCTATTGGTTTAATGTCACCGATCCAAACACCGACGCCGAGGGTGCCCCCATCGCCTCCAGCATCTCGCATACCGGCATCATGCTCAACATAGAGTCGCAGACGGCCATGCTCAACTTCCTCGGCGTCGCCTACGACCCCACAAAAATTTCGACCAATCAAGCCTACACGGTCATCGATTCGCTCGTGCGCGTGATCCGTCACGGCATCCTGACCCCGAGTGAAATACTCGCTGATGCAAATCTTGGCGATCTCGGAGTGGATGGCCTCAACGCCTTGTTGCGCGCCGGTTTCGACGAAACCGTTGCGCGGGTGGAGGCTTTGGTTCCGGGTGAGTTCCTCCAAAGCGCCCTGGGTTTCCTGCCCGTGCCCGAGGTTTTACCGGATGAGTTTGACCTGAACGACTACATCCGGATGCCCAACTGGCTGAATGCGATCTTTGATCCGGTCTTCCAGTTCCTTGAAAATGATCCGGAGGCCACGACCGAGCAACTGGCTACGCTCTTGCGCAATTTGGAAGTCGACCTGGGCGGGGCCGAGTTTCGCGTCGATGAAGACCGGGTCCTTGCAGGTGTTCTGACTGATGATGCGCAATTGTTGGCAGCCCTTGGCGGTAGCGGATCGCCGGAAATAGGGGAGGCTTTGAATGAGCTGTTTGTACGCGTGCCCTTTGTGGTGGAGCAAACCATTCAACTGCCGGTCGACTTTGGGCGTGAGGTGGAGCGCCTCGGGATTCGAATTGACGATTCCTTATCCCTCGAAGCGCTTGCCCGCTTTTCAATTGAGTTGAGCTTTGGTTACGATCTGCGGGAGGGACTGGAGAGTGACGAACGCTTCTTCCTGCGCACGCCCGGCATGCAGCTCGAGCTCGAAATCGCGGTGGATGACATCTCCGCCGATTTGAACCTTGGCATCATTCGCTCGTCCATCGAAGGCGGTTCCTTCGCCCTCGGCACGACGCTTAGTTATGCCCTACGCTCTCCATCGGACAACCCGCGCGGCAATGTCACGCAGGCGGATCTTCGTGATCATGCCGCTGCCGACCTCTTCGCGCTGCGGAATGAAGGTTATCTCGACGTCAACCTGCCGATCGCGATGCCGGAAATCCTCCTCGACAATCCCAGTCCAGGACTGATGGCGTTCGGCCTTAGTTCGGATTCATCCTCCTTGCCCACACTGCGCATCAGCAACCCTGACATCTACCAATTTCCGGATCAAATAGAGCTGGATAACTTTGGCAGTCTTTCCGATTTCCTGGCGTTGACACCTTCGGTCCTGGAGGACGTGCTGGACCAACTCGGTGAGCGTCTCGGTGCGCTGGCGGTGCTGGGGGATCTGGGTGAGCGGCTTCCCTTCGCCGATGGAGTGAGCTTCTGGGAGGCGATCGACTTCGGGCAAGTTATCGTCGAAGATTTTGTTCAGCCGCTACGCGGAGAAGACGGTCTGTTGCGCTTCAAAGATCTGGACAGCTTCATCGCATTGGCGGCTGATTTGCTCGGCATGGACCCGGCAGACATCGGGGGGCAGTATTTGGCCGGAGAGCAGGAGCTGCATTTTACTTTCGATTTTTCCAAAGTGATTGATCTCGGAAATCAAGCCTTCGCCTTTGATGAGTCTTTTGGTCCCCTCGAGTTGGGGCTTGCCGGGGGTGGCTTCAGCTTGAGCGGGGAGGCCGGGCTGACGCTTTCGCTTGTGGTCGATCTGGACCTTCCCATCACGGTTGTTGCGTCTGAAAATGCCTTGCCGGTAGATGGTCAAACGGTGGACCAGCTGATTTTTGGGCTGAGCGTTTTTGGTGGAGAGTGGATGACGGTTGAGGTCGCCTCCAGCGTGGGTAACAGCACGCCGGAAGATCTGGTAGCCGATATCAATGCCGCGCTCTTCGCTGCTGGCCTGCTGGGCCGGGTGCAAGCTAAAGTCGGCGAGGAAGATCAGCTTGTTTTTGAAACCCGTCTGCCCTCCGCCTTCCCCTCGCTTGGCGTGCGCGGTGAGAATGCCGCTGCGGCGGATTTACTCGGGTGGGATAACGAGCGCGTGCGGACGAATGACCCGCTCGGACGTGTAAGCCTGGAGTCTGCCACCGCTGATGCTTCTTTGCAAATCGATGCGGGGCCGATCTCAGGATCCGGGCGCTTTGGTATTTTGGAAGTTACGGTTGAAAATGGCACTGCCGATATTGCGGTGGATTTGGAGATTGATCTCGCTCCCGGTGGCCCGGTCAGCCTGGCCACGCTGTATGCCCTGAGCCGCTCCAGTGATCCACTTGCGCTCGATGGCTTTGCGCTGCCCGAGGTGGTTTTTGGCATCAACGGTGGTCTCGTGCTTGGGCCGGTCACCGTCAACGATGGGCTCGTCGACGATCCCGCAGCCGAAGCGACCATCGCGGTGACCCTTTCTTTAAACGAATCCGGTTCGGGCCCGCTGTTTGATATCGAGGTGGACTTCGACGCCGAGTTTGCCGGACTTGAGCGCTACGCTGAGCTGGCCTTGAGTGAGATCTATCAACTGCTGATCGATCTCGCCACCACCATTGCCGATGCCACCGGCAGCGACTTGCTGGATCGCCCGATCCCGCCGATTGATCGTAGCTTCAACGAACTGGTTGAACTCGCGCAGCCGGTGCTGGACTTGATTGCGGAGATCGAAGCGGCCGACCCAAAGACCTTGCAGGAGTTTGCCGATGTGCTGGTGGAAATCTTCTTCGAGAAGATTGAGGAGCGGGTCGAGGACGGTGACGTCGACGCCTTCCTGGCAAGACATTTCCCGGGGTTGGATGTTGAGGACCTCGTTGATTTCAGCATTGCGAATGACCGGATTGAGATTCGCTTCCACCAAATCTATGAAATCGCCCTGGATGCGTCCATCCGCCTCGACCTGGCCGATCAGGTGCCGGGTCTGGAAAATATCATTGACCTGCAGGGCCAGTCGGAGATTGCGCTGACCGGAGGTGTGTTGCTGGAAGCTGCGGTCGCCATCGACCTGAGTGATCCCGCCGGAATCGTCTTCGAGGTCTTGCGTGACACCGGAGTGGAGGCTCGTCTCGGGTTTGCCGCTGAGGAGATCGCGATCAACGCGGCGGTCGGTTCAATCGGGTTTTTTATTCGCGATGGCTACGCCCGCCTCAGCGCGGAGGATGACTCCGATGAAGCCGCCTCCATCCGTATCGGGCTGAATGAAAACGGCGAGACCGGTGGCATCGCCATCAGTGATCTCATGTTGGATGACTTCGCCATCGTGTTTGATGCCGAGGTGGACATTGAGCTCCCCGTATTCTTCCCCACGACCAGCGTGCCCGTCGTGGATGCCGAGACCGGCGAGCCCAGCCCCATTTTCCTGCGCGGCCTGCTGTCCGACCCCGACAGCTTCTCCATCGGCGGACCGAATTTCGATGATCTGATCGCCGGAGTTACCGATCTGATGGATAGCTTCGACAGTGGCCTCGACGTATTTTTCTTCCTGCTGGATGAACTCGCCGATGGTGAATTGTTCGGGTTGCCGATCCCGCTTATCGGTGATCAGCTCGCCTCCGCCGCCAATTTTATCAGCGAACTGCGGACTGAAATCACAACGGCCATCGCGCTGGTCGATGCGCCGGCGGAAACCCTGGCCGAAGAGATCGGCGACGCGCTCTTCGCCGCACTCGGGCCCGCCGGCATTGACTTACTCCGCTCGCGTGATGATTCCGGCGCGCCGGTGCGTGAAGATGTCGTGGTCTCTCTGATCACCGATGCCGAGGATGTTGTGATTGAGATCAAGATCGATCTGCCGCTGGGACAGACGCTCGACAGCGGTCTGAGCTTTGACTTCGACCTTGGCCTGCCCGGACTTCCGCTTTCGCTGGATGCCGCAGGCGGGTTGGAAGCCGCGCTTTTCTGGGAGTTTGATCTCGTTTTCGGCGTGCACCGCACGGAGGGCTTCTTCATCGAAACACTCCCGGATGAAGACGAATTGCGCCTCGGTTTGGAGGTGTCCATTCCCGACATTGAGTTGACCGGACAGCTTGGCTTCCTCTTGCTCACCGCCGTGGATAACCCGCCCGATGCGGAAACACCGAGCGGCCTGGAGCTTTCCCTGGGAGTAGACTTCAGCCCGTTTGCCGGCAACCGGGTCACGCTCGAAACGCTGACCTCCCAAGGATTCGCCTTTGTGGATGCCAGCTTTGATGGCGGGCTTGATTTGAACCTGGCCTTTGAAGTCGGCTTTGCCGGTGCGTCCGCCGTGCCGGTGACTGCGCTGCCTTCTTTCCTGATGGATTTTTCTCTCAGCTGGGACTTTGACGGCACGACACGCACCGATGCGCAAAGCGGCACCTTCGGCTCAGCGCCCGATGTCTCCTTCACCAATGCCCGCATCGCGGTCGGCACCTTCTTCTCCGATTTCCTGGGGCCGATCGCCGACACCATCAATGGCTATCTCGGCCCACTCAAGCCACTCATTGATATTCTGCAAACGGAGATAGCCATCCTAGACGCGATCCCCGGAGTGCGCAATGTCCTGGGTATCCCCGATGGCACACCGATTGACTTTCTAGCCCTGGCCGAAGCGTGGGGCGACCTGCCGCCATCGACCCGCCAGTTTATCGACGCACTCGACACGATCATTGAGCTGGCCGACATGATTTCCTCGGGCGGCGTGCCGGGGCGCGATAGCGTGCTCACCGTGCCGCTGGGCGACTTCGGGTTTGGCGCCATCGATCTTCGCCAGGCCGGCATCGTGCAGCAGTTGACCTCCGAGCAACTGGTGAGTATGGGGGAGGCCGATGAAGCCGCAGGTAGCCTGGCGGATAGGTTTGCCGCGCTTGCTTTGGAGGGTGGGGATGGGGCCGCTGCGGCGGATGCTTTTGCCTTAACCTCGGCGGGTGCCTCCGGGCCCGGCAGCTTTGACTTCCGTCTGCTGAGCTTGGAGAACGTCATCCGCATCATTAGCGGCCAGGCTATCGAGCTGTTCGAATACACGACGCCCGAGTTTTTCTTCGAGTTTGACTTCCGCTTGCCCATTCCGATTTGGACGCCGCCGCTGGTGGAGCTATTTCTCCGCGCCGACTTCTCCGCCCGCGCTCAATTGACTTTCGGCTATGATTCGACCGGATTCATGGATTGGCAAAGCAGCGGTGAACTCAGTGATATTTTTAATGGTTTCTACGTCCGCACCGGCGATTCGGTGCCGCCGCAGCTCACCCTCGCCGGCACGATCGGCGGCGGAGTCTCGGTGACCATCCCGCCGGTCCGCGCCTCCGCCGAGGTCCAACTCGGTGCCGAGGCGAACTTTAACCTGATCGGTGGGCGCGATGATAAGCTCTACTTCCGCTTGCTGGCTGATCATGTCGCCGAGGAAGGCTTTGCCGCCCTGCAATGCTACTTCATCGTCGATGGACGTATAACCGCTTCCTTCGTCTTCACGATCGAGGACTTCCTGTTCGGTCGCTCCCTGCCGGGATTCCCACTGACGGTTGGCCCGGCCACGCTGTGGGAGTTTGAAATCGCTGGCGATGATTGCCTCTGCGGCATCGCCGGTATGGATGACCGACTGGAGGCGGTCGAGGGTGGCCAACTCAATAACAATGCGCCCGCTATCGCCGCCGATATTGGCTCGGCCCCAGGAATCCATATTGAAGGTGCCAGCATTAGCTCCAGCAACGACACCGATTGGTATACCTTCGATGTCCCCCGTGCCGACAACCTGCGCCTCAACCTCAACGGTCCCGCTCACCTGAGCGTGTCGGTTTACGACGAGGACCTTAATCTCATCCGCCACAATGAGCGTAACAACACAAACAAGACGCTCAATCTCGGTCTGCTCGCTGCCGGACGCTACTTCGTGCATATCGAAAGTCGCGAACTCGAGCCGGGCGCGTATTCGCTGAGTATCACACCCGCACCGAGCAGTGAGACACGGGTTTTCTACGTAAACGATGGCACGGTCGATGATCCGACAATCAATAGCTACTACACACTGGCTCCTGGCGATGGCACCAATGACGGGCTCAGTCCGCACAGGCCGGTGGATTCGTTGGAATCGCTACTCGCTTCCGGGGTCACGCTCGGCGAAAACGATTTCATTGTGATCGACTCCGGCACCTACACCGGTACGACCGAGTTCTCCGGGGATCACTCCGGCTTTGCCATCGTCGGGGCACCTGCCGTTCGCTACGTCGATTTACCGGAGGAACTGGTGGTCGGCAGCATTCTCACCGCTGCCTCCGGCACGGCCCTCGATTTGTCCGGCACGAGCGGCGTGCTGGTGGATGGGCTGGCATTTGAAAATGTGGATGTGGCCATCGCTGCATCATCAACCAGTGGCACCAGGCTGACAGATATCCGCATCCATAATGCGGACACGGGTATTCTCGGCGTGGGTGCATCGGGTATCCGGATTGACGGGCTGGAGGTGACCGCAAGTGGAACCGCGATCAATCTCGATGGAGCAGCGGGCGCGATTGTGAACGACGTTTCCATCACAGGCGTCAACCGCATGGGATCGGGTATTGAATTCGTCAATGCGGATAATGCCGTTCTCTCGGGAATTACTTTCCGCGACCTCGCCGATGGAATCCAAATTGGCCAAAGTAACAACCTTGATCTTTCCGCTGTGCAGGCGATCACGGTCGGGCGCGCGATTGAGATTTCGGATGCCCTCACCCTCGAACTCGCGAATATTCAGCTCGAAGGCGGAACGGAAGTCGAGGACGAGGAAAGCTTTATACCGGTTTATGAGGGTCGGGGGAGCACGGGCCTTCGTTTGACAGATGTGGAGGACTTCTCGCTGCTTCTGATTGTGATCAACCGCTATGAAACTGCGCTTGAACTATCCGGCCTGAGCAACGGTTCCATCCAGGGAACACAACTGCGCCATGTGGGCACCGGCATCCATGCGGAAACACTCAGCGAGCTTACGCTTCAAGGAAATACGGTTGAAGCAACCGATCGCGGCATGGTGCTCACCGGCATGAATAATGATGTCTCGCTCTTTGGTAACAGTGTCTTCCTGGTGCCGCCATCCGAAGGCGAGCCGATTTCATCGACTGCCGTCGCGATTGAAATTTTTGATACCTCCGAGTTAAGCATCAGCTCCAATACGGTCTTTGGCGATGTTGAAATCGATGGCGTTTCGGATCTGTTCTTCACCGGTAACACGACCTTCGGCGGCGATATCTTGATGGTCGCTGCGACGGGAATCAATTTTCTCGATAACGAGGTGAACGGTGCTGTCTCCATCAGCGGCGGCGGCGCACTGACTTTGCGCGACAACACCGTTACCGGCAGCGTTTCCCTGGTGGCTGCGGCGGGATCAATCGTCGTGGTCGAGGATAATAGTTTTGCCGGGCTTGGAATCAACGCAGGGGAGGGGACTTTGGTGACGGTCTCCGGAAATACGTTCACCAGCTCGGGCGCAAGTATTGTGGTGGCGGGAGATTCCGAGGTGGCTGTCACCGCCAATGACGCCACCGGCGGCATCTCAGTAACCGGGGGTGAGCTGGTCGACGTCCTGTCCAATACCGTCAACGGTGGTGGCATCAAGGTCGCCGATGCGACGAATGTTACGCTGGAGGAGAACACGGTCACGGTCGGGGGCGGCACTGAAGCCCTTGTCCTCGACAGCGTGACGAATGCCCTGCTGGAGGCAAACACCCTCACCGGCGGTGTTCTAGGCATCGAGGGTTCCGCCGAAGTGCTGGCACAGAACAATACATTGACCGATTCCGGTATCCGCGTCATTGAGTCCACCGAGGTGGACCTGCTCGATAATAGCCTCACGGGTGGCGATCTGGCCTTCCTGGTGGATCAGGCTACTTTCGTCCTGATCGCGGGCAATGTCGTCGCGGGGGCGACCCATGGTATTCGCATCCGCGGTGAAAACGGCACGCCTGCGACCAACGTCATGGCCGAATTGAATAATCTCGGTGGCGCGGGTGGCTCCACCGGCACAGGGGTGCGCCTTGAGAATACGCACCTGGAGTCGGTTGTCATCCGCGACAATAGCATCGACAACTTCGGCAGCCATGGCGTCGACGCCTCCGGCTATGGTGAATTCCACCGCAACACGGTGAGCAATTCGCAAGTCGGGGTCCGCTTCGATCCATCCGTCGCGGGGCTGTGGGAGAATGAGCTATTTGATAACGTCGTCGGTCTGACCGGGACTGGTTTCCTCGGTAATGACGATCATGCTGCGAACCGGCATAACGAGATACGCGACAACATTACCGGCATCCTCGCTACTGGAGACCAGACCGTCGCCTTCAACCGGGTTTCAAACTCGACCGCCGATGGTATCGTCATCGTCGGTGATGATGTGGTGGTCCATAACAACGTCGTCTTCCGCAACGCCGGCGCATCGATCCTGGTGACCGATGCTGCGGCCGATGTGTCCATTTATAACAACACCGTGTATTCGGAGGCCGACTACGCGGTGCGCGTCGAAGGCGGGGCATCTGATTTGGATCTGCGCAACAACATCCTTTGGAGCACAGGCGGTTTTGTCCTTTCCGTTGAGTTCGGTTCAGACATCGGGTTGACGAGTGATTACAATAATCTCTACGCTTCCGGTACTGCTCTTTTGGGCGAGTGGGTCCGCACTTTCGACGACCTGCTGGACTGGCAGATCGAGTTGGATCTTGACCGTCACAGCATTGGCACGACACGCATTGATCCGGCACTCGATCAACCGGTCTTCCGCGACCTTGCGAATGATGATTTCCGCATCGCGCATTCTTCGGAGAGCGGCACCGCGACGACGATTAACGCCGGTGATTCAACCTTCGCCTTTACCCACGAACCCGGCCCGGATGGCGGCCCCAATGGGCTCCGCGTCAACCTCGGCGCCTATGGCAACACCGCCGAAGCCGCGCTCTCTCCGGAGGCCTACATTCGTGTCCTTTCCCCGAATTTCTACACCGACTACAACCGTGATCTCGCCCGCCGCGTGATTTGGGAGTTCTTTAATATTGCCGGCAATGTCGCGCTGGAGTTGCACCAGGCGGGAGAGGGGAAGGTGGCCGACATCACCACAGTGACTATCGGAAATCAGCCCCCCGAGGTATCCGAGCAAGCCGATTCGATTGGCTCCTACTTCTGGAGCCCCGGCATGAGTGGCATTAGTGGCGACAACGACGCGCGTTACTTCATCCGTATTGTTCCCGCTCAGGATGCTGCTCTCGCCGCCCAAAACCGCGAGGCCTTCTCTGTTCCGCAGGCTTCCAATCAGTATTACCTCAACGACTCCGATACGACGACCGCTGTGCTCACCAGCGCACCCGGGGATAACCGCCACACCGGACTTACCGCTGCCACACCGAAGGCATCCTTGCTGGCCTTCCTTGAAAATTACGAGCTGTCGGCCGATCAAACGATCTTCGTCGATGACGGCCTCTATCTGCACCTCCGCGAGGTGGTCATCAGCTCGGCCACTTCGCTGGGGAATAACGAGGCCTTCACTATTCGGGGGCCGGACGCCGGAACGGGTGTCGCTACCTTCGACCGCGCCGATGCTCGCCCCGGCACGCACGGCATCCTGCTCGACGACGCTTCCTTTGTCAGCATCCGCAACCTTTCGATGATCGGCGGACATGAGGGCATTGTTGCCCGCAACAACTCCACCTTCCTCGCGATCGAAAACGTCGAGCTCACCGGGCATCCTTCTGCCGCGATCCGGATTGAGGACGGGGCGATCCGCGCAACGCTCGACAACGTGCGCGTCTTCGATGGCGGGGGCGTTGGCGTTATTGTCGATGGTCGCCTCGAGGCGATTCGCAACAGCATATTCGAGGGCAACGCCGGGCGAGGACTTTCCCTGACGGATACGCACGATGCGGTGATCGATAATAATCGATTCACGTCCAACGCCGGTGGCGGAATTTTTGCGCGGAACAATGTTTCCAGCACCTTGACCGTTCTTGGCAACGCAGACATCAACGCTTTCCGCGGGAACGTCTTCACCGATAACTCGGGTGATCAGGTCAATGTGCGCGGCAATATTCTGGTTGTCGGCAATACGGTGCTTCGCACGCCCGGTAACGAAGGCAGCGGGGTGGGTATCCGCGCCTGGGCCAACACCCTCCAGTATAATGTTGTCAGTGGTCACGCCACCGGCATTTGGATCGAGCAGGGCGGCACCGCTATCGGTAACCGCGTTTACAACAATGCCGAAACGGGCATTCGCCTCAGCGGCAACCAAGGCCGCACTATTACGGAGAACGTCATCTACTCCAATCCACGTGGCATCTTTGCGACCAACACTTCCGGATCCAATACCTACCGCAATAATCTCATCTACGACGCATCCACTGCGGCGATTGAACACCGCACCACCAATAACGCGGTCTTCCATAACAACACCATCTATCAGGAGATCGGTGATGGCATACGCCTGGTGAGTTCGACTGGCGCGGACATTCGCAATAATATCTTTGATATCGCCAACGGCACCGGCCTCGTGCTCGACACCGCTGGTGAAACCGGGATCACCTCCAACTACAATTTGTTCCACATCGCGCCGGAGGCGACGCTGGGCACATGGAACGGCGTGCCCCGTGCCACCTTTACCGATTGGCGCAATGCGTCTTTCCTCGATGCCAACGGGCTTGCCGCCGATCCGCTCTTTGTCAACCCCGGCGGACTGAACGGCTTTGCCGGCTACACTGATTTTGAGAACGACGGAAGCGATTCCAATTTCCACCTGCAAAGCACAGCCGGCAGCCCGCGTGACGCGGCCCTCGCGCCCGTATTATCGGTCGATGCCGGAAATCGCCCACTCTTCCCCGCGCTCAGCTATACGGTAGATGCCACGATTTCTCCTGCGATTGACCGGGGAGATGCGGCGCTCGACTTTAGCAACGAGCCCGAACCCAACGGCGGTTTTGTCAATATCGGCGCCTTCGGTAACACCGCCCTCGCATCGCTCAGCCCCGATACGTACGTCCTGGTTAAAAACCCCCAGGGCGGCGAAACCTGGCCGATCGGGCAATCCTTTGAAATCCGCTGGCGCAGTCACGACTTCGCGGGCGAAGTGGACATCGTCCTGGTCCAGGGGGAAGCCTCCGCGCCCGTCTTTACCATTGCCGATGGCATTAGCAATTCCGGATCGCTGGTCTGGACGGTGGACGATACGATTACCCCAGGCACCGGCTACCGCGTCGAGATCACGCGCACGGATGGTTCCGGCGTATCCGGCGAAAGCTTCACTCCGTTCACGATATCCGAGGCGATCAGTTTCTTCTATGTGAATGACAATACCGTTTCGGTGGGCGGTTTCACCACCGCAGCGGGCGACAATGCCAACGACGGACTCGATCCCTCTCGTCCGAAGGCCTCGATTCGCGCGATACTCGAAGCTTACGATCTGGGTGAAGGGGACGTTATCCTGGTCGACTCCGGCACCTATGAGCTGACGACAAACATCCTGCTCGCCGCCGCCGACTCCGGCGTGACGATACGCGGCTTCATCAATCCGGCAGATCCTGATTCAGTTACAATCATCGAGCGCGGTTCGATCAGCTCCGGAAACTACATCTTCGAGATGGTGGGTGCTTCGGGAGTGACGTTTGAGGACCTGACGCTGACCGGTGCCCACCGCGCCATATTCGCCGATCACGGGGGCGGTGCCGACATCACTGTGCGGAACGTGAACTTCCTGTTTAATCAAGACGCCGGTATTCATATCGGGCGCGACAACCCAGGCCTCATTGTTGAAAGCAGTTATTTTGAAGGCAGCCGGGTCCACAACGTTTCAGGCCGCCAGAGCGACGGCATTTTCTTCAATTCTCCATCAGCCATCATCCGTAACAATGTATTTGTGGATAACTACAATCATGCGATTCAGCTTAGCGGCAGCGCAACCACGGAGATCGAGTATGTCATTGAAAACAACATCATCTCCGGCAGTCGCACGGGGATCAATTCCAATGTCAGTAACGCGCTGTTTATCGGTAATACCGTCTTCGAGTCTGTCACCGAGGGCATCGATGTGCGTGGTTCCAATTCCATCGTCACCGCAAGCCATGTCTACGATAACAACATCGGGATCAAGGTAGCCTCTGGTGCGCTCGCGATTGAGAACCTGCTCGTCTATAATAACGGAATTGGAATCTTTGCCGACTTTAATGGCGGTGCGCTGGGTAATCTCGTGTTTGACAATAACGAAGGCATCCGCAGCCGTGGCAGTGGTTCCGGTGTCATCAATCTAATCGCTGATAATGAGGTCCGCGATAACAACACGGGCATCCGCTTTGCCAACCGCTCAGATATTATTGGCAATGTCGTTTACAATAACGGAGGTGGCCTCCGTGCGGATAGCGCGCTTGGTAACAACGCCCAGTTCCGGGGCACGATCATCAATAATATCGTGTATGGAAACACCGATTATGCGCTGGAGATGATCAACACGACGGGTTCCCCGCTGGTGCATAACAACACCTTTATCCAGTCTGGTGCGGAGTCTGTCACGATCTGGCTCGCGACCGGTGCAACAAACGTTGACTTCCGCAACAACATCGTTGCCAACGATGGGGGCACTGCGCTGATCGTATCTTCCAACAGCCAACCGGGCTTCACCGCCGACTATAATCTTTATCACCTGACGTCAGCAGCGGACTTTGTCGTCTGGGGCGAGGTTGCGGTGCCGACCCTGGCCGACTGGTTCTATGAACTGGGGCAGGACCGCAACGCCCGCACCGGAGATCCGCTTTTTGTTGATGCCGCCGAAGGAGACTTCCGACTCATGGCAGGTTCGCCGGCATTTGCGGCGGGGGATCCTGCGTTTGCCTGGGTCTACGAAGCGCAACCTTCCGGCGGTCGGATCGATATAGGTGCCTTTGGCGGGACACCGGACTCGACGCCGGGAGACGCTTATTGGATTGAGGTCGTCGATCCCTTCAGCCTCTCCAAGCTGGAGCAGGGCACGCCTTTCGAGATCGTATTCCAGACCTACGGGTTTGCTGAAATACAAGCGGCCCAGTGGTTTAACGGCGGGACGGCTACTTACGGACGCTGGTTGCCTCTTAACAGCGATCAGGGGACTAGTCTCTTTACGAACAACAACACCATCGACCGTTCGGGTGTCAGTAATCCCGCTCCGGAATCGGTTTACCAGCAGCAGCGCCGGGAGGGCTTTGGCCCTGGCAACCGAATGGATTTCACCCTCGATCTGCCGCAAGGCGACTACGTCATCCGCCTGCACATGGCAACGGTGAACAGCACAGCCGCCACCGTTTACGACATTCTCATTGACGATGTTGTCGTGCGCGAAGCGTTTGATCTGCTCGCCGCTGCCGGTGGCGCGGCCAACACGGCGGTCGTCGAGGAGGTGCTTGTCTCGGTCGGTGCCAATGGCACGGTGACCATCGGATTCGATGTCATTGATCGCTACGCTTACCTCGGCGGCATTGAAGTGTTGCCGGTCATCCCGACTGGTTTGTCGAATCCGACTTTCACGGTAGAGGCGTCTTTTGACGGCGGGGCGACCTTTGCGCCAGTTGCGACGGGGGTCACCGTTGATAATGCCGGGGTCGGGCGCTTGATGTGGACACCGGATGTTGCCACGGTGGGTGCAGACGCCGTCCTTCGGGTCGTTTCCGAAAACGTTCCGGAAGAAAGCGCGACGTCCGCACCGTTCCTCATCGCGAACGACGGCAACGTCTACTATATAAACAACAGTTCCACCGCAAATGCTGTTCATAGCTCGGAAATTGGTGACAACGCCAACAGCGGCAAGACCCCGGATGCACCGATGGCCTCGCTTCGCGCACTCCTCAGCGCCTACACGTTATCCCCCGGCGATATTGTTTACATCGACAGCGGGACTTACACCTTTAACACGAACCTCATCCTCGATGCCGGCATGTCTGGTGTCACCATCATCGGTGCTTACGATCCGGATAATGCCGACGCGGTGACCACCTTCGATCGTGACAACCGCAGTTCCGGCACAAGTATATTCCGCTTTGAAGGAGCTGCCGATGTGACGATCGAACATATTACGTTTACTGGTGCGCACCGGGCGATTTACACGACGAGCGGGGGTGCGGAAAACCTCACCGTGCGCAACGCAAGCTTCCTCTTCAATCAGGACGCGGGTATTTACGTTGACCGGCTGAACAGCGGGTTCCTGGTTGAAGACAGCTACTTCGAAGGGAGCCGTGTTTTCAATACGCCCGGCCGACAAAGCGATGCGATCTACTATAACGGTGCATCCGCTGTCATCCGCAATAATGTATTCGTGGATAACTACGATACGGCGATCAATATCAGTGGCTTTGGGACGGTCGAGTTGGAATACCTGATTGAGGGTAATACGATTTCCGGCAGTCGCACTGGGATCAATTCCAATGTCAGTGACGCGCTGTTTACCGGAAACACCGTCTTCGAGTCGGTCACCGAGGGCATCGATGTGCGTGGTTCCAATTCCATCGTCACCGCAAGCCATGTCTACGATAACAACATCGGGATCAAGGTAGCCTCTGGTGCGCTCGCGATTGAGAACCTGCTCGTCTATAATAACGGAATTGGAATCTTTGCCGACTTTAATGGCGGTGCGCTGGGTAATCTCGTGTTTGACAATAACGAAGGCATCCGCAGCCGTGGCAGTGGTTCCGGTGTCATCAATCTAATCGCTGATAATGAGGTCCGCGATAACAACACGGGCATCCGCTTTGCCAACCGCTCAGATATTATTGGCAATGTCGTTTACAATAACGGAGGTGGCCTCCGTGCGGATAGCGCGCTTGGTAACAACGCCCAGTTCCGGGGCACGATCATCAATAAT
>REBV01000249.1 GCA_007692545.1 Puniceicoccaceae bacterium | reverse complement strand
CCGGTCAGGATGGGGCCGTAGTTGCGGGCCCGGGTGAGGGTGTCGACCAGCTTGGAGGCGATATTGGCGGAGTGCAGATCGGGGAAGATGAGGACGTTGGCCCGCCCGGCGACCGGGCCGTCGATCTTCTTAGCCTTGGCGGTTATCGGGTCGAGTGCGGCATCGACCTGGAGTTCGCCGTCGATTTCCATCGGGATGCCCAAAGCCAGTGCCTTTTTGCGCGCCAGTTCGGTCGCAGCCTTCATTTTGGCAACGGTGGGATTTTTCGAACTCACACTTTTACTGGAGTAGCTGAGGAGTGCCACGTAGGGCTTGGAATTGGTCAAGTGGTAGCGCAGGGCCGCTGTGGTGACGGCGATGTCGCAGAGTTGCTCACTGGTGGGATCGGGCACCACGGCGCAGTCCGCCAGGAAGAGCTCGCGATCTTTGCCTGTCTCGGGGTCTTCCAGGTCGAAAATGTTGAGCGAGGAGACCGTATTGACACCATCCAGTCTGGGCACGATCTGGAGGAGTGGGCGCAGCGCACTGGAGGCTGAGCTGGTCGCGCCGGAGACAATCGCATCGGCCTGCGAGGTGGCTAGCATCATGGTGGCGAAGTAGTTGGTGTCTTCGAGGTATTGTTCGATTTCCTTTTCCTTCAGGTTTTTAAACCGGCGCAGGCCTTGAAACTGCTTGGTGAAACTGTCCCACTCATCGCTTAGGCGGGGCTCGATGATTCGAATCCGATCCAGGCTAATATCGAGCTTTTGCGCATTTTCTTTAATCTTGGCGCGGTCCCCCAGGAGGATGGGCACGCCGAGCTGGTTGGAGGCAAACTGGCGGGCAGCTTGCAGGATGCGCGGATCGCTCCCCTCGGGAAAGACGACACGCTTTGGGTGGCGTTTTAGGCGAATTGTGAGTTTTGATATGAGTGGCATAATTGGAATTGGTTTTGGATGTTGAAGGTCGCAGAATTAGAAAATTGTGTGCTTTGTAGGATTAAGAGCATGAAAATATAGATTTGCCAAAGTTTTTTACGGCGTAGTTTCTAGTCTGGGCGAATGCTCGCTACGGCCAGAATCCTGAAAAATGCTGAATAATCTAAAAAATATCGCTGTGGTCAGCCTGACCACGGTCGGCTCCCGGCTGCTGGGGCTCTTGCGGGATATTTTAATTTTCGCGGCGCTTGGGACCAGTTTATGGAATTCGGCTTTTATTTTAGCGTTCACGCTGCCGAATTTATTTCGCCGTCTTTTGGGCGAGGGCGCGCTGACTTCGGCAATTATCCCTGTCTTTTCGGATGTGATGGAGCGGTCGGGCCGGACGGGGGCGTTTCGTTTTTTTAACCAGGTGTTAGTGCGGCTTATTTGCGCTCTCCTGATTATCGTAGTCTTGGGGATGGTCTTTTTGGCTTGGGCTTCGGGGCAGAGCTGGCTGCCGGAACGCTGGGTTTTGGGGGCCGAGTTGGCTGTGTGGCTACTGCCCTATATGTTGTTTATTTGTCTGGCGGCGATTCTTTCGGCGGGGCTCAACCTGGTCGGTCGCTTTGCGGTGGCTGCGTCCACGCCCATTCTGCTGAACGGTGCGATGATTGCGGCACTGGCTTTGGGGCTCTGGCTGGATACCGATATTCAGGGAGTGGTCTATTGCTTGTGTGGCGGCGTCCTGGTCGGCGGGGCCTTACAACTGCTGCTGCCGGCGGTGGATCTTATGCGACAAGGCTGGCGGCCCAAGCTGGAGCTGCAGAGCGACACGGCCCTGGCGGAGCTATGGCGGCTTTTTTTGCCGGGCTTGATGGGTGCGGCGATTTTGCAGATCAACATCCTGGTCTCCCGCCTGTTGGCTTACAGTTTGGAGGATTCGGCAGTTTCGGTCTTGTATCTGGCCAGTCGCCTGATGGAACTGCCGCTGGGAGTCTTCACCATAGCGGTGGCCACGGTTTTCTTCCCACTGCTGGCCAAGGCCCTCTCGGCGGGGGATGAGGCGGGCTTCTCCGCTGCCTTTCTTCAGGGCATGCGGCTGGTGATTGCGATTTCGGTGCCGGCCGGATTTGGTTTTTTGTTTTTGGGTGAGCCCATTTTGGAGCTTTTATTTGTCTGGGGTGCGTTTGATCAGGCCGATGTTCGGGCGACGCTGCCACTGCTGGCGATCTATGGGCTCGGCTTACCCTTTTATTCAGCAGCCACTTTTGCCACACGCGGCTTACATGCCAGCAAGGACATGCGGACACCGGTGCGGGTGGCTGGTCTCTGTCTGGTGGTCAACCTTGTGGCCGGGCTCATTTTGATGCAAATCTTCGGTGCGGCGGGACTGGCTGCCGCCAATGTGATCGCTGCGATAGTCCAGAGCGCTTGCCTCTGGCGGGCGCTGGCGCGGGGGCGTGATGCTCTCGGCCTGGCTGGCTTGGGGCGGCCGATTTTGAAAATACTACTGGCCAGCTTTGTGATGGGCTTGGCTTGTTGGCTGGCTGCGCTTTGGCTGAGCGGTCTGGCCGGTCCGGGCGGTTGGGATATCGGCAGTAAACTGTCGTCCGCCTTTGTCGTGCTGGTCTGCGTGCCTGGGGGCGTGGCAGTGTATGCCGGATTACTGGTCCTGCTGCGTTTCGAAGAGTTGGCCGCGATGCTGACGCTGGGGCGCAAATTAATTGGCACCAAAAAACTCCAATAGGTCTGTCAATGTGTGGCTGACGGGCAGGCCATTTGATTCAATGGCAGTGATGATTAAATGGGTGAGACTCAATCCCAGCAGCAATCTGCTACAAGCCCGGGATATATTTCAATGGGTTGTAGTTTTGTTTTTGTTGAATCGTCACGCCATTTTCCGTGCGGGTCGAAGAGCAGGCACTGAGGAAGAGGGCGGAGGCAATTAGTGTTAGGCAAAGGAGGATTTTTGAGCGATGGGATTTCATAATGGGTCGGGTGCTTTGTTCTGCGCAGTCTGCACTTGTTTGTTATAAAGACTCTTGTAGAGCGAATTTCCAGCGTAAAGTTCCGCATGTGTTCCACTGGCCAGAATAGAGCCATCGGAAAAGACCAGGATGCGGTCGGCATGCTGAATCGTGCTGAAGCGGTGGGCGATGATGAGCACGGTGCGCCCTTGGGAGAGCGTCTCGAGGGCTGATTGAATGGCGTGCTCACTTTCGGCGTCGAGGGCCGAGGTCGGCTCATCCAGAATGATGATGGGGGCATTTTTCAAGAAGGCCCGGGCGATCGAGATGCGCTGCCGCTGGCCGCCTGAGAGCCGGCTGCCCCGCTCGCCGACTCTATAATCAAAGCCCCCCTCCAACTGATCGATAAAGTCCTCAGCATTGGCCATGCGTGCTGCCGTGCGAATCTCGTCCAAGGTGGCACCTTCTCTGCCCAGTCCGATATTATGGGCGATGGATTCATTGAAAAGAATGGCATCTTGTGAGACCAGGGCAATCTGGCTGCGCAGGTCACTCTTCTTATAGTTACGGACATCGCTGCCATCGATCAATAGGCGGCCTTTTTGCGGGTCGTAGAATCGGGGCACCATATTGGCGAAGGTTGACTTGCCCGCGCCGCTGGGGCCGACGAGTGCAATGACTTCGCCGGGGGCGATGCTGACATTGATGTTTTTGAGCGCAGCCTCGGTCTGGTAGCTGAAACTCAGCTGCTCAAACTCAATGGCTCCGCGGAAAGGATGGATTTGCTGCGGGCTGGGGTTTTCCGGGACCGTATCTTCTGTCTGCAGCACATATTCGAGTCGATCCAGCGAGGCCTCTGCTTTACGAATGGTGTTCGAGACAGCACCCAGCTTTTTGATCGGTTCGTAGCACATGTAGAGAGCGGTCAGAATGGCGGCTATAATCTCCGGTGCTATACTTTTTTCAACCGCTACGTAGAGGGCAAACACGATGGCGAAGGCGGAGACCAACTCGATCATGGGGGAGAGGGCCTTGTCATATTTAACAGTCTTGAGCGAGAGCTTGAAGAAACGACGGCATGCTGTTTCGAAGCGATTCATCTCCCGCTGTTCCAGATTGTAGGCGCGGACCTCACGCACCGAACCCAGATTCTCGTTGAGCACTGTGGTGACCTCACCGGCTTGTTTCTGGGCCTGTTTGGCCCGTTTCAGGATGCGTGAGCCGATGACTTTAATCGGAAATACGCAGGCCGGCACCGAAGCCAGAGCGATCAGCATGAAGGCAGTCTCCCGCTCGGTAATCGTCAAGTAAATGAGGAAGGCTATCGCGCTGAATAAGGTGGCTGGTTCTTTGACCAAGCTGTTGACCACCTTGACGAGTGCACTCTGCAATTGACTGGTGTCGCCCATGACCCGGCTCATCAGGTCACCCACACTATTGCGATGAAAGAATGCCAAGGGGAGCTCTTGGATTTTCGAAAAGACCATAAAGCGCAGGCGCTCCAGCACATGCATGCCCGCATAGGCCATATAGTAGGCATTCAGGAAGCTCCCCACGGCGCGCAGGGTGAACGCGATCGGCACGGTGGAAATAATCAGTAGCAGTGACAGCCCCACCGGAGCGTCGTCCGCAGTGATCAGCGGCACCAGGAATTTGATAACAAAAGGCAGGCCCGCGCCGGATGCGGCAGCCGCGATGGCACCAAAGGCCAGGCCCAGTCCGAATTGGACTCGGACGGGCTTCAGGTATTTAAAGTAGGGACCGAAACGTTTTAAAAACATAAGCGCTAAACAGGCTTTGGGAGGATTCGCTGTTAACTTACGCGCCTTCCTGTCGGAAAGTCGAGACTTGCGACCACGAAAACTCAGATTGCATGCAAACGCAGTGGAGCTTCGGTTCCCCTGTTGAAGACATAAAACATATTTGCTCGATTACTAGACAAAGTTCTCGGTCAGCAGTAGCTCGGTATCGCTTTTGGCGGTGAAATGAAAGCTGTGTTCGGCCGGCAGGAGCGCATTGTCACTGGCACCGAGGGTAGAGCCGTCGGCTGCTTCGATGCTTCCGGTGACCAGGCTAAGGATGCGTGGTTGGCCCGCTTCGAGGCGGAGCGACTCGCCTGGTTTCATGCAAAGCTTGCGCAGCTTGAAGACATCGCTCTCGGCCAGTATTTGGTCGCCCCCGGTCGGCTTGAGTGTGTTTGGCTCAAAGTCGGCAAAGTCGGTGCTTCTGAGTGAGGCTTCAATATGCAGCTGGCGGGGCTCGCCATCGAGGCCGACGCGGCCCCAGTCGTAGACACGGTAGGTTGTATCAGAATTTTGCTGGATTTCCAGTATCAGATTGCCCCCACAGATGGCATGCAAGCGTCCACTGGGTATGAGCATAGACTCGCCAGCGGCCACATTGATCGAGTGCACCAAGGGCTCCAGATTGCTTGCTTTGAGCCCGGCCTCGAAGTCTTCCCGGCTCACTCCCTGCCGCAGTCCAGCTATCAGCGTGGCACCGGGGTCGGCCTTGGCAATGTACCAGTTCTCCGTCTTGGGCTCACCCCCGAGCTCGGGGGCTACGGCAGCAGGCGGGTGGACCTGGAGACTCAGTTTCTCCCGGCAATCTAGCCATTTGACTAAAATGGGGAAAGGGCGCTCAGCCGGCCATGAGTTGCCCATAATGCCTGCCGGATTGCTCTGGATCAGCGAGCGAATGCTCTGGCCATCTACGGTCGTCGATTGAGCTTCCGGGCGATCGACGATCTCCCAGCTTTCGCCGATCAACTTGCCCTCCGGCAGGCTGCGACCGAGATCAGAGGCGAGGCGTGTGCCGCCCCAAACGCGTTCCTGGTAAATTGGTTTAAAGAGGTAGTATTTCATTGGTTATGAGCGTTTGCCGATGCACGTGGCCAATAGTTACGTGGTCAATAGTTTCGCAGGCTATCAAGGTCAGCGTGTGAAACTTCGTTGAATGGCATCTCTAAAAGCGAGAAGCCTCTGGAATTCTTCCCGCGAAGCAATCCTGATTACAATCTGGCTTAAGAAAAGTGGATCTGGCGCGGGACTACAGCAGCGATTTAATTTCAGCCTCAAGTTGCCTCTTTGAGACGTAGCCGACGTGTTTGTTCACGATGCGGCCTTCACGGTCGATCAGGAAGGAGGTGGGGATGCCTTCGACGCCGCCAAAGGCATTCACCACGGCTTCGTCGCCCATCAGGCTGGTGTAGTTGACACCGAACTCTTCATTGAAGGCGCGCACGACCTCTGGGCCTGCTTGATCGAGCGAGATGCCAATGATGGCCAAGCCCTGGTCCTGATACTGTGCTTGTAGCTCGACCATGCCGGGGATCATTCGACGGCAGGGCGGGCACCAGGTCGCCCAAAAATCGACCATGACGACTTTGCCGGCGAACTCAGTGCTGGAGACTGCATTACCCTGCAGGTCCCGCAGCTGCCAGTTCGGGGCATCTGGTCGCATGGCGGGATCGATGGTGGCTGCAGAACTGGCCAATGAGGGTATGCCCAGTGTGCCGGTGATGGCCGAGCAGGCCTTGCAGCTCCCGGTGGTCCCGGCGACGAGAATATAGGTGAGGAGCCCGAGTCCCAAAATAATGGAGAGGGCGTGTCGTTTAAAAAAGGATACTTTGCTTGTCGTCATTTGATTGAGAGTTGGTCGGACCGGGTTTATTCCCTGCGGCAGGCACTAGCGGCGACGTTTATTTCGGCGGACCAGCACGGTGTTACTGAAAAAGCTGACGCCTTGATTGACCACGAGCTGCCGGAGCGTGCGCATGGCCCCATTGATGGTATTTAAATGTGGGTCGGTTTCCGGCTCCCGCATGCGGTAGAGGATCAAAACCGACAAGAGCCCGCCGATGATGCAGGCGGCCATGCCACTGCGGTAGGCGAGGGTGGTCGAGATACCATAATCACCAACCTTCGATAGGACTGTGCCGACAATTAGCGGTGCGGCTGCGCCCGCGATTGAGGTGCTGGTCAAATTCAGGCTGATGCCAGCTGAGCGGCTCTTTCTCGGAATCAATTTGAGGACGACGGTAAAGCTCGCCAGGATATAGCCAGTGGCCATGGCACCGCCCGAGAGCCAAATCAGGTACATCCAATGCAATGAATCCGGGGTGATTAAAACCCAGCCGATGTCACCGGCTCGCCAGCCGAAAAAGGTGATCATGATAATTGGGATCGCGCCATGCCGGTCGATTAATTTGCCCCAGAGCGGCAGGCAGATAGCACCGGAGAGCGTGGCAACAAGAGCAAATTGCGTGAACTGTGCGGGCGATGCACCCAGATCATTGAAGGCGTAAAGAGCTGCAATCGCACCAGCACCAGCCAGCCAGAAGCCAGCAACTGAGCCAAAGACGATAAAGCGCAGCAGCGCTTTCTGCTGGCGCAGATCGGTGAGCTCCCTGGCCCAGTTGGCCTGGCTGATCGCGCCCCCGCTGGGGTCGGGGGATTGGATCAGATGCAGGATCATCATCGAGATCATGCGGCCAAACAAGGCCACGCTGATCAGGATCAGATAGGCCTGCCGGGATGCATCAAAGAACTGTAGTAACGCGATGCTGAGCAGCATAAACGCAATGGTGCTGACGCTGGTCAGACGGTTGCGTTTGCCGAAATAGCGACCTCTCAGCTGTGCCGGCACAAAGTCGCCCACCCACGCAGTCCAGGCAATCCCCATCAGGGATGAAGTGATCGAAATAGTGCCATAAAGAATGGCGAAGAAGAGCCCGGCCTGATCCGGTTGATCCAGCGGTAAAAAGGCGATGCCCAGCGCACCGCCGAACCAGGCCCCCAGATTCAGCCAGCCGAAGCTGATAGCCATATCGCGCACCAGCATGAACTTGGCGAAGAAGGGCAGAATCAGGATATGGATCGCGTTGGCCACGGCGGGCATGGCGGTGACCACGCCAAACCAGAAAGGCCCGATCTGGAAGAGCGAATTGAGTAAGCTGGCTGCGATGAAACTGCCGGGGAGTGAGAGCAATATCCAGGGCATGGCAAAAAAACCGTCGGCCGTACAGTATTTGAGATTACTTCGGGTTGAGGGCGTGGTGCTCATGACGGGATCAGTCCAAAAGTTTTTGCTCTCGATGCGAGACAAGATTCCAAATAAAAAGTCCCCGCTCTTTCGAGACGGGGACTTGGTTGATTCAGAGCTATCCGCAGGCTTACTTCTTCTTGGCGGCTTCGCGCTCCAGAGCTTCCTTGATCACTTGATCAGCCACGTTTTTCGGGGTCGATGCGTAGTGGGAGAACTCCATCGAGAACTGGCCGCGGCCGGAGGTCATCGTGCGGAGGGCACCGATGTAGCCAAACATTTCAGAGAGCGGGGCATCGGCCTTGATGCGGATGCCGGTGTTGGCAGGTTCCTGGCTCTTGATCATGCCACGGCGGCGGTTGAGGTCGCCGATGACGTCGCCCATTTTGTCTTCGGTGCAGAAGACGTCGAGTTTCATGATGGGCTCAAGGATCTCCGGGCCGGCTTTGGGCACGGTCTGGCGGTAGGCAGCACGCGAGGCGATTTCGAAGGCCATGGCCGAGGAGTCCACCGCGTGGAAGCCACCGTCATCCAGCGTGACCTTGAAGTCGAGGCAGGGGTAGCCCGCCAGAACACCTTTGACAATCGAGGTCTTGAAGCCCTTTTCGACGGCCGGCCAGAACTCGCGGGGGACGTTACCGCCCACGACCTTGGACTCAAACTCGAAGCCGGAGCCGGGCTCAAGCGGCTCCAGGGTGTAGTCGATCTTGGCGTATTGGCCCGAACCACCGGATTGCTTCTTGTGCACGTAGGTATCGCTGACGGCTTTGGTGATGCTCTCGCGGTAGGCCACCTGCGGCTTGCCCACGACGGCTTCGACACCGTAAGTGCGCTTGAGGATGTCGACCTTAATATCGAGGTGCAGCTCGCCCATGCCCTTGAGGATGGTCTCACCGGAGTCTTCATCGGTCTCAACGCGGAAGGAGGGGTCTTCAGCCACCATCTTACCGATCGCAATGCCGAGCTTTTCAGCCTGGCCCTGGTCTTTAGGTTTGATGGCGATCGAGATAACGGGCTCGGGGAAGACCATCGGCTC
>REBV01000247.1 GCA_007692545.1 Puniceicoccaceae bacterium | reverse complement strand
GCGGCCGCAAGGGATGCCAGAGCCGCTCCCTTTTTCGGAGCAGGCGCTGGCATTGGCGCCTTGGGCTTGGGATCAGGCATGGGGGGCGGTGCAAAAAGACGCCCATCACCATACTCCGTGACGTAACCCTCGGTGATCAACCAGCGTAGATCGCCCATCAGCTGACGCAATTGTTTCGCCTCGGCTTCACTCAATTCTACCAGTGGTTTTGCTTCAGTCGAAGCTTTGACCTCAGCTTGGGTCTGGTTCCCCACTGCCCTGCTATCCGGAGCCGCCTGCACTTCAGTTGCGGGAAGCGTTTCAAGTTCCGCCTCTGTTTTGACTAGGGCCTCCGCCTTTACTTCGGCTTCCGCTTTGGCCTCGGCTTCCGCTTTGGCTGCGGCTCCCGCTTTGGCTGCGGCCTGAGCCTCGGCATCCGCTTTAGCTTTGGCGGCGGCCTGTACTTCTGCCTCGCTCATCTTCAAGGTTTCGGGCTTTTGCTTCTCAGTATCAATCCCAATATATTGCTTGGGCAATTTGGAAGCGGGAATCTCCGGATGCTTTTCTATAAAATCGATCAGATCACGTATTGAATCTGTAAATACAGTCTTGGTATCGCGGAACTTGCGTTTGACCGCGCAGACGAAAGAGACCCCTTTTGAGCCTTTTTTATAGACCGCAAAATTATGCCGACGCAGGCGCCCGCGAATATTATTGGCCGATTCAAGTGGAAAGGCTTTTTGGCTCTCGACATAGGCTTCCACCGATCGACGGATTGAGCTCGGCGGCAGGCGCTCGATATCGCGCCCGGCGAAACGAACACTTTCACCTGATCCGACGACTTTATCTTTGCGGTGCTGCAATAGAAAAAAGCGGGCGGCTTCGAGGCTTTCAAAGGACTCGGGCTCCCCCTCCTGCCGATCTTTCACACTGTAACGGGCCCCTTTTTTCATCGAATCCAGCCAAGCCTCAATTTGCTCGGGCTCTTTGACGCCTTCAATTTTTGAAGTAAAGCGTTCGAAGGACATTCCGTTAATCTGCGTCGCGTAGTGATGGCGCAGAAATTCCTGGTAGCGGTGGTAGTTGGGTGGGCCCAGCAGTTTGCCGGTGATGGTGCAACGGCTGACCATCTGGAAGTTGCCCTTGGGTGGATCGATTTCAATTGTTTCAACATCAAAAAACTGATCGAGGTGATGGGCCACGACAAAGTTAACGGCCTCGTCTTCCGTCTCAAAGGGAAGATGTCCCGGCACCGAGTAATACAAAAGTGCCGGACTGGCCTCTTTCCTGACCAGCGGAGCTACGACGACGACAAAGCGGTCCGGCTTCTCCAGTAGCAGGTGGGCGATATCGAAGAGTTCGTAGGTGCGGGCACTGGAACGCAAACGATTGATCAAGGCATCAAAGGCCTCATCCTGTGGATAGAGGTCCACCTTAACCGTCGGTAAAAATTGTGCTGCTGCTTGACGACCACGGGACCGATCACCCGGACCATCGCGGCGACCACGCGGACCACTTTGGCCACCAGAACGACCAGCGCCGCCAGCAGAACGACCAGCAGCACCCGCCCCACTAAAACCACCTGAGCGATCAGGACCTCGGGAGCCGCCGCCACTATCGCGGCCAGAAAAACCACCACCGCCGCCGGATCGACGATCACGCGAGCCGCCACCGCCGCTGCGTTGGCCACGCCCACCCGGGCCACCGCGGCCGCCACGGCCACCACCCTCGCCGTAAGAATCGTATTTCTTCTGACTGCCGGAGTTAGTTCGGTCTGCAGCCCAGTTTGGGCCAAAGTCCAAGCCGGAAAGATCGTTGAGATCGAGCGCTTGCTTCGAATCTGCTGGTTTTTTGTTTGCTGGGTCTTCAGCCATGACTTTCTGGGATAAACGCGATCAATGTTTTTTGAGCACGTGTGTTAGGTTAGTATAGGTAGTATTAGTGCTTGATATAAATTTAATCAACAAGCAAGCGTCGGAAGATGATCAAATTCGATAGATTGCATGCACCACCCTAGTTCAGCTTTTTAAAGAGCAGCGTCGCATTGTGACCACCAAAGCCGAGATTGTTACAAATCGCCACCTTGACTTCTGTTTCGCGCATTGTGTTGGGCACATAGTCGAGGTCGCAATCCGGATCCGGTTCGTTGTAGTTAATGGTCGGCGGGATTTTGCTGTCCCGAATGGCCAGCGCACAGACTGCCGATTCAATACCACCAGCCGCACCGAGCAGGTGGCCCGTCATCCCCTTGGTCGAAGAGACGGCCAGCTTGTAAGCAGCATCCCCAAGAGCCTTCTTGATCGCGCCGGTTTCAAACTTGTCGTTGTAGGGAGTCGAGGTGCCGTGTGCATTGATGTAGCTGACATCACCCGCCTCGATGCCGGCCTCTTTAATGACATTTGTCATGGCTTTGCCCAGGGCTTTGCCTTCCGGATCCGGCGAAGTGATATGGTAGGCATCACAGGTGGCGCTATAGCCGGCGATTTCACAATAAATCGTGGCTCCGCGGGCCTGTGCGCTCTCGAGTGTTTCCATCACGAGGACGCCCGAGCCCTCACCCATAATAAATCCATCCCGCCCTTTATCAAAGGGGCGGCTGGCCGTCTCCGGCGCATCATTATAACTGGTGCTCATGGCCTTCATCGAGCAAAACCCGGCGTAGCCGAGCTCTGTGATCGCGGCCTCACTGCCCCCGGCCAGCATCGTATCCGCCTCGCCGTCGCGCAGCATTTGATAGGCCTCCCCGATACTGTGAGTGCCGGAAGCGCAGGCGCTGACAATCCCATAATTCGGCCCGCGCGCACCCACTTCAATCGCCACGACACCGCTGGCAATGTTGGCAATCAGAGACGGGATCATGAACGGCGACACCTTACGTGGCCCTCCGTCGTAGAGTCGGCGACTTTGAGTTTGAATGGTGAGCATGCCGCCAATACCGGAGCCGATAAGGACGCCAAAGCGGTCTGCATCCAGGCTCGCCGGGTCCAGCGAGGCATCTTTCAGCGCCAGCCGGGAAGCGGCCACGGCAAATTGAGTGTAGCGGTCGTTACGGCGGGCCTCTTTCGGATCCATATACTCGCCGGCATTGAAGTGCAATGCCTCAGCCCCGATCTTTGATGGGTAGTCCGTCACATCGAAGGACTGCACCTTGGCAATGCCACTCCGACCCGCCAGCAGGTTTTCCCAAAAAGGCTCCACTCCGTCACCGTAACTCGTCACAGTGCCGATGCCTGTAATGACAACACGTTTTCTTTGAAATGCTTCGCTCATGATCTCTGTATAAAAATTAAGCCGCAGTTAAGCGGCTTAATGGTAAGTTTGAAAGTAGAATTTTCTTATCCTGCCTTTTCGGTGATGTATTTGATCACATCACCGACAGTTTGGAGTTTTTCGGCGTCTGACTCGGGGATTTCACCGTCGATCTCGTCGCTAAACTCTTCTTCAAAGGCCATGATCAATTCGACCGTGTCCAGCGAGTCCGCACCCAGATCATCCAGGAAGGAGGCTTCGGCTGTGACTTGCTCTTCATTCACATTGAGCTGGTCGACGATAATTGTCTTTACGCGTTGTTCGATTGTTTGGTCTGACATGATTTTCTATGTTTAGGTTTGGGAAAAGATTTGTTAAAAGGAATTATTACAAAGGCTATGAAGCATCACATGACCATACCACCGTCAACTGTAAAAACCTGCCCTGTAATGTAGCCAGCTTCTTCCGAGGCGAGAAACACAGTCGTGGCAGCGATATCCGAGGAGGTCCCCATGCGCTTCATCGGAATCATGCCGACGATGGCCTCCTGCTGTTTTTCGTTGAGCTCTGCGGTCATGTCCGTGGCAATAAATCCGGGCGCGACGGCGTTTACAGTCACATTGCGCGCGGCGAACTCTTTGGCCAGGCTTTTGGTCAAGCCGATCATCCCGGCCTTGGCAGCGGCGTAGTTAGCCTGGCCGGCGTTTCCGGTCAGCCCGATGACAGAGGACATATTTATAATACGCCCCCAACGCTTACGGGTCATCGGGCGGGCCAGGTGTTTGATAAAGCTGAAACAGCTGCTCAAATTAGTCGCGATCACATCGTCCCAGTCCTCATCGCTCATCCGGAAGAGCAAACCATCGCGGGTGATGCCGGCATTGTTGACCAGAATATCGATATTGCTGTGCTTAGCCAGCAATGCTTCGCAGGCATCCTTCACAGCGGACTTGTCGGCCACGTCCAGTGCAAGCGACTCTGCCGAGCCTCCGCCCGCATTGATCGCATCCGCCACGGCACCGCAGGAATTCTCCGAGCGGCTAATGCAGATCACGTGGTGGCCTTGCTTGGCCAGTAATTCGGCAATACTTTTACCGATACCGCGACCGGCTCCTGTTACCAAGGCGATTCTTTTCTCTGTGCTTTCACTCATGTCTGCGCAGTTTCGGATAATTTTTAAGTCCGGGGCAAGCACGAATGTTCCCCTCTGTGCAACATTGACAGCACGGCCCTGACAGGACTCAAGTAGTCTCCATGTCCGAAAACGCACCCGAGCGCCTCCAAAAGATTATCGCCAACTCTGGCCTGTGTTCCCGCCGTGAGGCCGAACGCTTGATTGAGGCGGGCGATGTGCGCGTAAACGGGAAGATCGCCCAGCTGGGTGATAAAGCCGAGCCGGGTGCCGCCATATTCGTCAAGAATAAGCCCATTCTGTATAAGGAAGAGCGCCCCATCACTTTGATCATGAACAAGCCGAAGGGTGTGCTTTGCACCAATGCAGACCCCTACGCGGAGCGCACCGTATTTGACTTGCTCCCTTCCGATTTGCAGCGCCAGCGCCTCTTTTGCGCAGGCCGGCTCGACAAAGACAGCGAAGGCCTGCTCGTCATCACCAACGACGGCGACCTGGCCCACCGCCTGACCCACCCCAGCACGGAGATTGTCAAACGCTACCGGGTGGTGCTGCACCGCGACTTCAATAAAGAAGACATCCCCAAGCTACTTGCCGGCACGGAGTATGAGGGCGACTTCCTCAAAGCCGAGAAAGTCATTCCCGCGCCCCAGGTTGGCGACGGGCATCAACGGCGCCTCGAAGTCCACCTCCACCACGGGAAAAAACGCGAAGTGCGCCGCCTATTCGAAGCCAACCGCTATTTTGTTAAGAAGCTTGTCCGCGTGCAAATCGGGGGTATTATTCTTAAAAATATCCCGCGTGGCGGGATCAAAATCCTCGGAAAAAAGGACATCGAGCGCCTTTTTGGTTAATCATGCTTCGACGACTCATCCACTTTTTCCTCGTTTGGCTCACATTTTCGGCCTCCCTCCACGGAGCCAGAGAGCTCCTGCTGCAGATCGCGCCGGAGGTGGATGCCCCGGTGATTGCAAATATCGTTGCGACGGAGCGGGTCATCCTCGACGCAGCCCCTGCCGGCGAAGACCCCGAGCTGAGCTGGCGGCAATTGCCACTCCCCAGCCCCTTCGAAGGCTACGTGCCCACGGCGACGCTCAACAAAAAGCTGGAAATCACGCGGGGTACTCCGGTCCACTACCTGCCGACGACTCAATCGGCACAAATCACACGAGTCGAGATCGGCGACCGTTACAGCGTCCTGCGCGAAAAGGACGGCTGGGCCACTGTGCGTTTTTATAAACCTATAACGGGCTACTTCCTTCTCGATACATACGTCTCAACCGCAGCCCTTGAAATCGACCTCAAAAACCTCCGGGCTCCCAGGGCCGCAACGGTCGCTGCCTCCGAAACGACACGATCAAGTGCCCCCAATCTCGAGCCGCTAAGCATCCCTGCACCCAAAAACCCGGTCAATCCGGACGAACCGATCAGCCAACTCGACCCCAACAGTCTGGCCCCGGAAAACGTCGTCTGGCTACCGGCCCGCACTCGCGGGAGTGAGGCCGCTGCGCGGAGTGAGACCGCTGCGCGGAGTGAGACCGCTGCGCGGAGTGAAAGTGAGAGTGAAAGTGAGAGTGAATCAACTCATCCCGAATCCGTCTTCGCTCTTCGAGCTACGCCGGACTTCGTCCCGCATCCCGCATCCCGTATCCCGCATCCCGCATCCCGCATCCCGTATCCCGCATCCCGTATCATGGTCACACCCGATGAGACTCAGGCTCGCGAAGCGGCCCCCGATCTCGGGCCGGCCAAGGCACCCCGCCTGCTCACGGGGCAGCTGGTCCGTGAAATTGAAACGACCGGCCCCGCCTATCCGATTCGCCTCAAATCACAGGAGGGACGGCTCATCGCCTACGTGGATTTGTCCGGTATTTACCTCAGCGACCTGAGCCCCTATTTGAATGAACGCGTCTTCATCCGCGGCCAAATCCACCCCTTGCCCAATGCCCCGGCTCAAGTCGTCATCCTAGCCGAAAGCCTGCGGCTGGCAGAATAACAGAGGAAAAATACTTGCAAAAAGTGAAAGTATTGCTAATTTTGAAAGTATGATTCTGAGTTTCGCATGCCCTGAGACAGAGAAACTCTTTAATGGTCAAAAAAATAAACTTCTGAAAGACTTACAACGAGCTGGGCTGCGAAAACTACTATTCCTCAGTCAAGCAAACGAACTTAACGAATTAAAAATACCACCCGGCAATCGACTGCACCCACTACTGAAGGATCGAAAAGAACAACATGCGATCTGGGTAAACACCAAATATCGCCTCTATTTTCGATTCGAAAACGGCAACGCATACGATGCTGAAATCACCGATTACCATTAACGCTGAAAGTAATCTCAAGCCATGAACAAAGCCCCCATAGATATGACGATCGGCGAAATCCTAAAAACCGAGTTTTTGGAACCACTCGGCCTGTCGCAGTATCGCCTCGCGCAAGCGACAGGTATACCCGAGAGCACACTCAGTAAGATTATAAACGGGCACGCCCGCATCACCACAGAAATCTCGATCCGCCTTGGGCGCTATTTCAGTTCTGCGCCTGATTATTTTGCCAGACTCCAACTCGCTTGCGAAATCTACAATCACCGGGCCAGTGTAAAAGCTGCCGAGCAAGAAATTGTGCCCCTAGAAATCGCTTCCTAATCGTTCTCGAATGCAAGCGATTAAAACCATCACATTCGCGGTCAACACGACCAAGCCCGGCGCCCTCGAAGCGGCCCGCTACCTGGCCGGCATCGCCGAATGTGAGGGCGCGCAGGCACGGATCACGACTGACTATCCATTGACGGCCCACGCACTCGACGGCCAGGATCTGTGTTGCACCATCGGCGGCGACGGCACCCTGTTGGGCATCTTGGATGCCGCACTGGAATCCGGAGCCGCCGTACTAGGGGTGAATTTAGGCAAGCTTGGTTTCCTGGCCACCTTCACCCAGGAAGAAGCAGGCCGCGACCTGCCCCGCCTGATTCAGGGGCACTACACCATCTCCGAGCGCTCGGTCCTCTGCTGCACCACCCGTAACGGAGAGTTTGCCTATGGGCTCAACGACGTGGTTTTGAAAGAGACCGACGGCAGCGGCTTGATCCGCCTGCAAGTCGACTCCAACGGCAACCCGGTTTCCGAATATCACTGCGACGGCCTGATTTTTTCGACGCCGACGGGGTCGACCGCCTACAACCTCTCCGCCGGCGGCCCCATCATCGGACCCCGCGTCAGCGCCATCGCCATGACTCCGATCTGCCCGCATACTCTGGGTAACCGCTCGGTCATTTTCGACAACAGCTCACAGATCAGCGTCAATCACAAAGTCCCCGGCCCCTGCCCGCGCATCACCATCGACGGCCGCGTACAGTTTAAATCCGAGGACAACTTCCCGATCGAAATCAGCGTGGCCGAGCGTAGCTTCCGACTCATGCAAAACCCGGACCACTCTCACTTCGCCATCGTCCGCAGCAAACTCAAATGGGGCGATCCGACGATTCGCTAATGGAAAGCTGTGAACATCCTCGATAACATCCATCCCTATCAACAGGCAGCCGCCCGGCAAGTCGCCGAAATCCTGCACACCGCCGGCGGGCGGGCCCTGCTGGTCGGCGGTTGCGTGCGTGATGGCCTGCTCGGTATCCCAGCCAAGGATATCGATATGGAAGTCTACGGGCTGCATGCGAATGCCGTGGAAGCGGCGCTGAAACCGCATTTCCGGCTGGATACGGTGGGCCGCGCCTTCGGCGTGCTGATTCTGAAGGGGCATGCTATCGACCTGGCCTTGCCCCGTCGCGAATCCCGCATCGGCCCCAAGCATACCGACTTCAAGGTCGAAGGCGACCCCACCATGTCACCGCACGAAGCCGCGGCGCGCCGCGACTTCACCATCAACGCGATCAGTTGCGACCCTCTGACGGGCGAAATCCTCGATCCCTACCACGGCGTGGCCGACTTGCAGGCCCGGTGCCTGCGCCATGTCTCCGCCGCTTTTTCGGAAGACCCATTGCGGGTGCTGCGCGGCATGCAGTTCATCGCCCGCTTTGGCCTCGAAGCCGCCCCCGAGACGGTGGAACTCTGCCGTGCCCTCAGTCCCGAGCATCTCCCGATGGAGCGACTCTGGGAGGAGTGGAAGAAGCTCCTCCTGAAAGGCCGCACCATTGCGAGCGGGCTGTACTTTCTCAAAGACTGTGGCTGGCTGCGCCATTTCCCCGAACTGGAAGCCCTGGACGGCTGCGCACAGGACCCCAAGTGGCACCCCGAAGGCGATGTCTGGCAGCATACCGGCCACTGCCTCGATGCCTATGCCGCGCACCGGATCGGCGATGAGTGGGAAGACCTCATCGTGGGTCTGGCAGTGCTTTGTCACGACATGGGCAAGCCCGACACCACCTATACCGACGAGGACGGGCGTATCCGCAGCCCCCGTCACGACATCCTGGGAGTGCCCGTGGCCAAGCGCTTTCTGGAGCGTCTGACCCGCCAGAAGAAAATCTTTGCAGACGTGTTGCCCCTGGTCGAGCAGCACATGCGTCCCCTCGCGCTCTACCGCGACGGAGCCGGTGATTCTGCCATTCGCCGACTGGCTGCCCGGGTAAAACGCAGCGCCCGCCTGGTCCGGGGGGCCCACGCCTATAAAAACGGCCGCCCGCCCCTGCCGGCCGACGACTATCC
>REBV01000263.1 GCA_007692545.1 Puniceicoccaceae bacterium | reverse complement strand
AAAGCGAGACTACTAAGGATGCTAACTTCAATACTGCCCTTAAAAGAGAGCCAAAGGTAGCTGCCCAGCGTAAGAGCGTAGGCCAAAACTAAAAAGCAATAGCGTTTCTTGGCGGCTTTCGTTTTTTTCGATTTGAACTCCCGGTATGTGCCAAAAATCACCCCAAGCGCTGCTAGGATAATACCTCCGCCAGCTAAAATCCAAACTGGTAAATTTTGTTCATTCATTATTTTGTAGATCGTCAAGGCTAGTCGCGCGAGGCACTCGCGTTGACTACGCCGCCTGGATCTAGCCGGTAGGCTGTATGGGTTTGAAATCTAAGTCAGGCATACTCATGGCTTTGAGCCTTTGACCTTAGCATCCAATTCTTTCTCTTTTTCACTTTTCATACAACCGAAGACAATTAGGGCAAGGCCAGCTGAAACAAGAATCCAGTGATGGAGAGCTAGATAATCTTCAAGGCTTGCTACGATAAGACCCAAGCCGACCCATGGGAGTGTTGATATCAATTTACTCATTCTCTTCTAGATCGGTAAGGTGTATCACGGAGAGGAGCGCAGCGACTCGGAGTTGATACCACCGCCTGGATATGACTTCCTTCTTCATCGCAGCGAAAGTATCCATAGCCCAAGAGATGCTATCAAAAAAGACAAAATTACCATGAAGATCTGAACTCCTTTTTTTCCAAATTTCGCATCGAGTCCTGAAACCGCCAGACCGATAATTCCGGCCTCGGAATGCCAGTCTTTCCATTCCTTTCGTTGGTAGAAATTCTCTCCGAAAAGGGCGATAAGCAACAGCACCATCCCGGGGACCACAAGAAGCAACGCTGTTAAAATGTATGGGTCCATTCAATTTTTCATTCCTTCATATCAGTATTAAGTGCGTCACTCAGTTTCGCTTAACCTTGGGACGGGAGTTTGCTTTTGCATTGCGAGGTTTCAAACGGTTGATTCGGCTGTACTTTGCTGGGAAGCGGGTTTGGGGTCGATTTACTTGAGTTGTTAATCCCTGATTCTGCTTCAACTGGCAAGGCGAATATCCGGAAAAAGCGAAACTCACGGCCTGTTTTTACGACGAGTGACGCATTTGCTCTTTTGGGGTAGCTATGCTTAGAATTTCATAAAGTTTTGTGAATTAGATTGTTGAGAGCTGCTTAGGCCGCTAATTGTGTGTTTTTCTTGCCGGAAAAAGCGAAATTCAAATTTTATGCTTGCGATTAATGTGATAATATGTTCACATAAACAACATGAAGGCATTACATTTTCCCAGATGGGCCGAGGTATTGGAAGTTTCTAAATTGCCTCAGCAGGAGCAAAAGAGTTTTAAGGTAACGATTCGTTGGTATCTGAGTTGGTGCCAACAAAACTCGGAGCAATGCACTTGCGAGAATGCCCGGAAGTTTGTCGACTGGGCTCAGCAAGAGAAAAATGCGCAGAAGTGGGCGGTGGATCGATGGAAAGCGGCGATTCAGTGGTTTTTTCTGACCGGGAAAGCTCAGCAAGCAGGGTTTGGGCCAGTGGGGTCTTTAGTCGGCGGATCGAATGGGAACCAGAAGCGGAGAGCGGCATCTTTACATTCGGGCTATGCATCACTGAACGATACTGATGCGGAACGGGCGCGAGCTGGCAATGAGGATGAGGCAAGTATTTTGGATGTGATGCGCCGCCGTGGGATGGCCCTGAAAACCGAGCGAAACTACTTAGGCTGGTATCGCGATTTCTTGAAATATTCGGGATTGAGGCGCGGGATCGAAATGGACGCACCCAAGCTAAAAGACTATTTGAGCTATCTGGCAATGGAGCGGCAGTTGGCTGCTGCGACGCAAAAGCAGGCTTTAAATGCTTTGGTTTTTGTGGCTCAGCAGGTTTTTCAAATGAATCTCGGCGAAATCGGGGACTTTGTGCGTGCGAAAAACCGAAAGAAGATTCCGGTGGTCATGAGCCAGGCGGAGACCCGGCGTTTTTTGGGCTGCCTGAAAGGAGAAAAATTACTGATGGCGCGACTGCAATATGCCAGCGGGCTGCGGGTATCTGAATTAATGCGACTGCGGGTGCAGGACTTGGACTTGGAGCGTAACCAGATCACAGTGCGTTGCGGCAAGGGGAATAAGGATCGGGTGGCACCGCTTTCTGAGAAGTTGGTGGGCGCGCTGAAGGCGCACTTGGAAGCGGTCCGCGTTTTGTTTGAAGAAGATTTAAAGCGCGGTGATCTGGCTGGGGTGTATCTGCCAGAAGCCTTATCCCGTAAGCATAAGAATGCCGGGCGTGATTGGCGTTGGCAGTGGGTCTGGCCCAGCCGGGAGATTTCGAAAGACCCGCGTAGTGGACGACTACGCCGCCATCATGTGCTGGACAGAGCGTATCAATCCGTCATCCGAAAGGCGGGGATCGATGCGGGAATCAACAAACGCATCACCAGCCATACGCTGCGGCACTCGTTTGCCACCCACCTACTGGAGAACGGGACCGACATAAGGACGGTGCAGGACCTGCTCGGGCACAAGAATGTCGAGACGACGCAGATTTACACGCATGTGATGCAGAAGCCGGGCATGGGGGTGCGGAGCCCGTTGGACAGCCTTTAGAGGGATGAAAGCTGAGACCTGTTCCGAGGAGCGAAGCGACGACAAGACCCGTCTTCGCGTGGCTGCGCCGTGGCAAGCCGGGCGCGAAGCGAACCGGAACAACTTGAGTGGGATGAAAGCTGAGACCTGAGACTTGAGTGGGATGAGGGCGGGGGTTTTAGCTACCCTTTGAGTTTCTTAATAACTGAATATCAGATACTTTTTTTAATCGGCAGCTAAAGCAGCCGGTCCCAATAATTAGACCTTAAACCGCCTTAAGTTGGCACCATTCTGGTCATTTTACGATAGTAGCGATTGCATGGCTGCAATCACTTGTCCGCAAAAAGCTCAAATCGTGATGATGGGTATTGCAGCGCATGCTGATTGGGATGAGTCTGGGCAGCGGATCCAAGTATAAACATGCATTCCTTAACATTTGATTCACCGGCCAAGGTTAACTTACTGCTCTCTGTGCATGGGCCCAGGCCGGATGGCTTCCATGCGCTGAGCTCGATTGTGGTGCCGTTGAAGTTTGGGGACCGCTTGCAGGTGACTTTGAGCGAGGCTGGGGAGGATCGGCTGTTGTGTGACGACCCGGCGGTGCCGACGGGGGACTCGAATCTTATCCTGCGTGCGGCCGGGATCTTCCGCTGCCGACTCGGGGAGGCACTTCATTTTACTTTTGAACTAAAGAAGCGGATCCCGATGGGAGCCGGGTTGGGTGGGGGCAGTGGTAATGCGGCGGTGGCACTGCGGGCCATGAATGCCCTGGCGGGTGAGCCTTTTCGGCGTGAGGGCCTCTTGCAGATGGCGGCTGAGCTGGGCTCGGATTGTCCTTTTTTTATCGATGCGGTGAGTGCGCAAATGTCGGGGCGGGGTGAGGTGATCGAGGTGCTGCCGGAGGGTGCGCGGAAGCGTTTGCGTGGTCGCCCCATCGTCCTTTTTCGGCCGGATTTCGGGGTGCCGACGGCATGGGCCTATGGCCGGATGCGATCCCGTGCGCCTGAGTTTTATGAGCAGCCGGCATTGGCACAGGGGCGGATCGAGTCTTTTTTGAAAGGGGGTGCGCTGAGTGAGCTGTTGGGCAACAGTTTTGAGGCTTGTGTGGGGCAGAAGTACCTGGCGATCGCCTGTCTGCTGGAGCAACTAAGGGCGGCGGGCCATGTTTGCCTGATGAGCGGGAGTGGGAGTTGTTGTTTTGCACTGCCCGGAAATGGCACGGAGCTAGCTGAAATACGGGCTATCTGTCAGGGTGCCTTGGGTGAAGGATCGTTTTTTATTGAAACATCGGTGCTCTAAATCAATTCTCGTATATTCTGGTGCTGTCTCTTTTAATCCATTATTTACCTTTTAATTAACGCATTTTGTCTGAAGATCGGAACAAAAAAGAAATCATTTTAGAGGGCATCGCTGCATCACCCGGCGTCGCCCACGGCCGCGCTGTCGTCCATTTACAGAAGCAACTGGATGTGCCCTGTTATGCTATTAGTGAGTCTCGGGTCGAGGTGGAGCTGGAGCGTTTTGAGCAGGCGATTCTGGAGACCCGGGCAGAAATCACGCAGATACGCGATCAAATCGCCAAGACCCTGGGGGAGGGCGAGGCGCGGATTTTTGATGCGCACCTGCTGGTTTTGGAGGACAATGCCCTGCTGGATGAAGTGACGGCTGAGCTGCGCAGCTCAAAAAAGAACATTGAGTTTTGCTACAACAAGGTGGCGAATCGCTACATCGCGTTTTTCCGGTCGATGGAAGACGAGTATTTGCGTGAGCGTGTCTCTGATATCAGCGACGTCTCTCGTCGGCTGTTGCACAACCTAATTGGTATGCAGAAGGTCAATCTGGGCCAATTGGCGGCAGAGAGTATCATTATTTCGGAGGATATTTCGCCATCGGATGCGGCGGATTTGGATCGCAATAAGTTGCTGGGTTTTGTCACCGACGGCGGTGGCAAGACGAGTCACTCCGTCATCATGGCCCGCTCGCTGCGGATACCGGCAGTGGTCGGCACGCACGATGCGACCAGGCGGATCACCAGTGGCGACCATATTTTGGTCGATGGCTATGAAGGGATCATTGTCATTAACCCGACCGAGAGTCGCCTGTTTAAATACGGCAAACTGGCCTCGGAGCGGAAGAAACGGGATGCTACGTTTAATAGCTTTATTGCCGAACCGGCCCGCACGCTGGACGGTGCCTCGATTGGTCTGATGGCCAATATTGAGGGGTTCCAAGAGATGGATCAGGTCCAGGCCATGCACGCCGAGGGGGTGGGTCTTTTCCGCACAGAAGGCATCTTTCTGCGGCATCATGGCTATCCGCCGGAGTCGGTGCAGTATGACGAATATAAAGCCGTGGTCAAAGCTGCCGGTAAGAAGCCGGTTATTGTCCGGACGCTCGATGTGGGCGGTGATAAATTGATCGGCGATGAGAGTGTGAAGGAAGACAACTCCTTCATGGGCTTTCGGGCGATCCGTTTTTGCCTGGGAAATATTGAGATTTTCAAGACACAGTTGCGAGCCATCCTGCGGGCGAGTGCCCACGGGAATGTCAAAATCATGTATCCCATGATCAGTGGTTTGACTGAGCTCAGGGCGGCCAACGCTGTCTTGGCCGAGGTGAAAGAGGAGCTGACAGAAAAGGGGCAGGCTTTTGATGCCTCGATCGAAGTCGGTGCCATGGTGGAGGTCCCGAGTGCTGCGATGATTATCGACCTGCTGGCGGCGGAAACGGACTTTTTGAGTATCGGTAGCAATGATCTGATTCAGTATTTGATCGCAGTCGACCGCTTGAATGATGAAGTCGCCCATCTCTACGATCCGGCGCATCCGGCAGTTTTGCGCACTTTGAAAGCGATCATTGATGGAGGTAATGCGGCTATCACACCTGTCAGTATCTGCGGAGAAATCGCCGGCGATCCGATTTACGCGGGCTTACTGTTGGGCATGGGGGCGCATTCGCTGAGTTTGACCTCCAGTCTCTTGCCCGAGGTGAAGTATTTCATTCGCCACATTAATAAGTCCGATGCCGAGGCACTGGTGCACGATGTGATGCAACTCGGCGAATCCGCCGAGATCGTGCAAAGACTGGAAGCCTTCCGCCAAAAGGCGCTGGGGAAGCTGGCTTAGTCCGTCTCAGGAGGGTGCGTGCGAAGTCCCGGCGTAGTTCCGCTTGCGGGATGAAGCCGGATCCTCACGCACCTTTTCGGAGTTCGAGCGGAGAAGCACATCAAGACTGGAACAAGCGGGTGGGAACACCCGCACTCCGTAATGAAGGGTGCGTGTCCTCACACACCTTTTCAGAGTTCGAGCGGAGAGGCACATCAAGACTGGAACAAGCGGGTGGGGACACCCGCACTCCGTAATGAAGGGTGCGTGTCCTCACGCACCTTTTCGGAGTTCGAGCGGAGAGGCCACATCAAGACTGGAACAAGCGGGTGGGGACCCTGCTCTGCCCAGCAGGGCTACGCTGGGGAAGAGCACCCGCACTCCGTCTTGGCAGTTCGGCTGACTAATCAGAAAGCAAAATTATACTTGCTGAGGCGCGCTGCGATTTCTGCGGCGATAGCTTTTTCCTGCTCCACGCCGGGTGCGGCGAAGGTCACGGAAAAACGGACGAAGCTGCCGCAGTCATCCCAGGGCACGGTGCTGATGAGCTCTTGGGTGATGAGCCACTGGCTAAAAGCCTCGCCGGAGGCGAATTCGGTGGTTTGCCCGTCGATGGTGGCGGACTTGGGGGCGGCCACGTAGAGGAAGAAGCTGCCCTTGGGCTTGTTGGCCTGAAAGCCGTTTTGGCGGAGTGCGGCCACCAGGAGGTCCATGCGGCGGGAGTATTTTGCCGCGATTTCATCGGTGATCCCGGGGTTGGCCAGGGCCACGGCACCGGCATTCTGAATGGCGAGAAACTGGCCTGAATCGGAGTTATCCTTCATGTCGGCGTAGGCTTGCACGATGAGTGGATTGCCCACGACGAAGCCGAGGCGCCAGCCGGTCATGTTGTAACTTTTGGAGAGTGAGTGCAGCTCCACCGCGACCTCTTTGGCTCCGGGCACTTGAAAGATGGAGAGGGGTTTGCCTTCGAAAATCAGCGAGGCATAGGCGGCGTCCTGCAGGATGATCAGATTATTGGCTTTGGCGAAGGCTACGGCCTTGGCAAAAAAATCCAGGGTGGCGGACGCACCGGTCGGGTTATTCGGGTAGTTCAGTACCAGGATCTTGGCTTTGGCCCGAACATCGGCGGGCACGGCATCGAGATCGGGCAGGAAATCGTTTTCCTCGCGCAGTTCCATGTTGTGGACGTGGCCGCCCAGATACTTGGCGTGGGTGCCCAGGACCGGGTAGCCGGGGACGGTCATCAGCACGTAGTCGCCGGGGTTGATGAAGCAGGCTGGAATGAGGGAGAGGGCGGTCTTGGAGCCGATGGAGTGAACGACTTCGGTGGCGGGATCGATCCCCTCGACGCCAAACACCTCGGCCATATAGCGGGCCGCTGCGATTTTGAAGGTCTCGCCTCCGTTATCCGCGTAGCCCCGGTTTTCCGGCTTGGCGGCTTCCTGCTGAAGTGCTTCCACCACGACCGGGAAGGCCATCTCATCGGGCTCGCCGACCCCCATATCGATCAATTCGACCGATGGATTCGCGGCCTTGGCGGCCTTTTTGGCCCGTTTGATCTTCTCAAACTTATAGATGGCGGTGGACTTGCCGTATTGATTGCCGCCGATGCGCTCGGCGAAGAGTTCTTGGATGTAGGGATCGCTCATGTGATAGCTGAATCGTTGTTTCGGGTTACTTGCGATTTGTTTGTAGTTGTGAAAACTGTGAAAACAGAATTAGTTGGGAGGTGAAAGCTTATGCAAATTATCCAATCAGTTAACGAAATGCAATCTCACGCCATCGGCCTGCGCTCAAGCGGTCGATTGATCGGCTTGGTGCCCACGATGGGTTGCCTGCACGAGGGGCATCTCTCGCTGATTGATATTGCCAAGGAAAAGACCGACAAAGTCATTGTTTCGATTTTTGTCAACCCCACCCAGTTCGGTCCGAGTGAAGATTACGATAAATATCCGCGCGAATTGGAGCAGGACCTGGAGAAATGCCGGGATCGCGGGGTGGACATCGCTTTCACGCCGAGTGTGGCTGAAATGTTTCCGCAGGACTATTCGACGTACGTCAAAGAAGAGCATATCAGCGCTGGTTTGTGCGGGATTTCCCGCCCGCAGCACTTCCAGGGGGTGACTACGGTCTGTCTTAAATTATTTAATCTGACACGGCCGGACATCGCTGTTTTCGGGCGAAAAGACGCGCAGCAATGCGCGGTGGTGAAAAAAATGGTCCGCGACCTCCACTTGCCGACCGAGATCGTGATTGGGCCGACCCTGCGTGATGCGGACGGTCTGGCCACCAGCTCGCGCAATGTGTATCTGAGCCCGGTCCAGCGTGAAGAAGCCCTGAATATCTCCAAGTCGCTGAAGATCGCAAAAGACATGGTCGACTCCGGTACACGCAGTGTGGATCGCGTGGTGGCGGAAGTGACGCATCACTTGGCCCACTCCCGCCGCATCCGGGTGATTTATGTGAATGTGGTCGACCGCGAGCGGATGGAGCTCGCCCGCACCATCGAACCAGGCAAGCAGCTACTCTGTGTGGCGGCTTGGGCGGATCAAACGCGGCTGATCGACAATATAGAGTTGTAGTAACCATGTCTAAATACTTCGACGTCATCGTGGTGGGGAGCGGTATCGCCGGGCTGAGCTTCGCCTTGAAAGTGGCCGAGGCCGGGCGGAAGGTCGCTATCATCACCAAAAAGAATTCGGCTGAGTCGAATACCAACTATGCGCAGGGTGGGATCGCGGCGGTGACTTCGCAAACCGATGATGTGGAGATGCACGTGGCGGACACCCTGGACGCCGGCGATGGGCTTTGCGACGAACCGGCGGTGCGTGAGATTTTAAAAGACGGCCCGGCCAGCATCGAAGAATTGATTCAGCGCGGGGTGGATTTTTCCCAGTTGGGCGATGGTCGGGTCTCGCTGGGTAAGGAAGGTGGGCACTCCAAGCGCCGTATTCTGCATGTGCGGGATGTCACCGGCAAGGCGATCGAGCAAGCGCTGCTGCACGCCATTGAATGCTCGCCCAATATCGAGACCCTGGAGCACTTCTTTGCGATGGACCTGATCACTCCGCCGAAAGTGCGCCGGCGCGGACTGTCGGCTGCGGGGCCCCATCGGGTGCTCGGACTCTATGCCTTGAATACACATCAGGGCACGGTTGAGACCTTCCGGGCGGGAGCGGTTCTACTGGCCACGGGTGGGATCGGGCAGATCTACCAATACACCACCAACCCCTACATTGCCACGGGCGATGGGATTGCCATGGCCTATCGGGCCGGGGTGGAGGTGCAGAATATGGAATTTATCCAGTTCCACCCGACGGCTTTCTATACGAAAGACTCGGATCGCTTCCTGATCAGTGAAGCCGTCCGTGGGGAGGGTGCCATCCTGCGCAACATGGAGGGCGAGGCCTTTATGAGTCGATACGATGCACGCAAGGACTTGGCCCCGCGCGATATTGTGGCCCGCGCGATCGATGCAGAAATGAAAATGTCCGGGGCGCGGCATGTGTGGCTGGACACCCGTGGAATTGCTCTGGAGGAAATGAAGGCACGCTTCCCCAATATTTATGCTTACTGCCGGGAGCGGGGGATTTCCACCGAGAAGGACATGATTCCGGTGGTGCCGGCGGCGCACTACCTGTGCGGTGGGGTGAAAACGAATTTGAACAGTGAGACTTCACTGTCCGGGCTCTACGCCTGTGGTGAGGTCGCCTGCACGGGATTGCACGGAGCCAACCGCCTGGCCAGTAACTCACTGCTGGAGGCGGTAGTGATGGCCAACCGGGGGGCCCGGGCGGTGCTCGGCTATCTTGAGTCGGTCGATGTGATGGAGGCGGAGCTGCCGGACTGGAAAGACGGAGACTTTCGGGATTCAGATGAGCGTGTGGTGCTGCTGCATAATTGGGACGAGGTCAAACGCACGATGTGGGACTACGTCGGTATCGTGCGCACGAAGAAACGTCTGGAGCGGGCCCGTACCCGGATTAAAACGCTGGACCGCGAGATCAACGAGTATTACTGGAACTTCAAAGTCGAAGAAAGCTTACTGGAGCTGCGCAACATGATTCTCGTGGCCGCGCTGGTCATTGACTGTGCTTTGCAGCGTGAGGAAAGCCGGGGTCTGCATTACAATCTGGATTATCCGAATAAGTCGGACCAGTTGCGCAACAGCACGGCGGCACTTTAGGAATTTAAATTGGGTGGATGCCCGTCTCGCTCTCGACGAAGCATTCGACCGGGAGACTGCTGCACTGTATCTGACTGAGATCTGTCGCCAGCAGGGCTGCTGTCGAGAAGGCGTCGGCCATGGCTGCGGATGTTGTCCTGACCCAAGCCCGCTTGTGCACGTAATCGATGCCTCCATCCTGAGGAGAGACGATGTGGCTACCCTGAATGGAGGTGCCGGATGCACTCAATGCCGCATCCTTGAGGCTCACGACAGTTGTGTGCCGGTCCCCCTTCAGAGTGATGTCCCACTTTGCCTCACCGAAGGCGAGTTGGGTGCTGGCCCCGGCACTGAGGAGACCGCCGCGAATGCCCCATTCCTGACAAAGTGAGGCCAGCATATCGAGAGCGAAGCCCTTACCGATACCGCCCAGATCGATTTCACGGCCAGCCTCGTTGCAGTGGACCATGGGGCGCTCCGGGTCGAGCATGAGCTGGCCCACCAGCTCGGGGCGGTCACCTGCGGGGGCTGATTTCTGATGCTCGATTAAGCGGCCCAGAGTGACATCAAAGAGCCCCGAGGTCGCTCCAGCGGCGAGCATTGCAAGGCGCAAGCACTCCTCGCAGTCTTCGCGGATAAAGAGAGACTGCCCCGCCTCCATGTGGTTGATCTGCCAGACATCACTGCCCGGAATGTAACGACTCAGTGAGGCTTCGATCGCATCGATACGCTCCACGCAAGCCCGTGCGGTTTGTTCGGCCAGTTTGGCATCGTCCGCCAACAGCCGGACCTGAAAAACCGTCTTCATGGCCTCATGCGTCTGGCTATGGTAGCGCTTATTCGTCATCGGATTGTAGCCAGAGATCCCAGCGTTCGTTGTGCAGGAAGATGAAGACGGGCACGTTGGCGCGCAAGCTTCGTGGAAGTTCGACATGACTGGCCTGGAGTTGCTCGCGCACTTGGCTGAGTTGAGCCGGCATGACGAGGAGGGCCCGGTAGGCGCTCAAGTCGGTCGTCGCATCGGGCCAGTAGGCAATTTCGAGAGGCAAATGCTTCAAATACCAGGGGAGGGGCCAATACTCCCGTCCCACCACGGCGAGGCTCTCGAAGGCTTGCTGGGCGTGCAAGGCCTCCAGCCATTTGCCGATCGCTTTAGCATCCTGACTGGTCGGCACGTAGCTATAGGGGTGGTGGCTCGAATTTTCCAGTCGGGCACCAGTGACGGCCAGGCTTTGCTTGGTCTGATAGGCCAAGCCGAAGAGCAGCAGGATGAGGAGTGCGTAGCGCACGAGTGGCTTGTTTAATTGGGCGCTGGCGACGAGGCAGCCTGCCAGCAGGCAAAGATGGGCCCAGGGCAGCAGCATCAGCCAGAGTGTTTTATAGGCAATCGCGCTGTAAATGAGAAAGTGCAGAGCGGTGGAAAGGCCCAGGAAACAGATGGCAGTGCGGTAGCGTGCATCTTTCCTGTAGAGCGACCAGGCGGCTACCAGGGCGGCAATCAAAACGAAGCCCTCGGTCCACCAGTGACCGGCGGACGCTTTGGGCCAGACGAGCTGCACGAAGTAATCGTAAAACGGTTTCTCGTGCCCACTGGTCGGCTCGTAAACGAAAAAGCTGCCCAGAGCTGCCAGAATCCCGGTGGGGTTTTGCAAAGAGTTGGAGTATAAAATAGCGGCACTGCCGAGTGCACCGATTACCAGGTAGAGGACTGTGCGCCAGTACGTGGTGAGTAGGCGGCGAATCGACTCGATTCCTTTTTGCGGGGAGGCCAGGAGAAGGCAAGCCGCCGCCGCGAGGGCCCAGCTGAGTATGGAGATGGCCACGGTTATCTTGGTCGCAAACATCAAGCCGATGGCGACTCCGGTAGCCAGGGCTGTTCGGGTGCTGGGTTTCTCCACCAGAGAGTAAACGCCGGCAGCGGCCAGCATGCCGAAAAGGGCCAGCCAGGTTTCGTGGATGTAGACCCGGCTGTAAAAGACCAGCAGCGGTGAGGTCGCCAGAAAAGCAGCGGCGGCCAGCGCGCTCCCGTGGCCGAGGGTGCGCCACCACAAGAGCGGTGTCAAAACGAGTAGGACGCCGGCTATGGCCGTGCTGCTGCGCAGGGTCAGCATGTTCAGGGCCTGCCAATCGTTTTCTCCGCGTAAGCGCGCGAACGGGTAGGCCATTTGGGCCAGCAGTGGACCATGGAAGTGCCGCGGATTGTAACTGTAACCGTGCCCCTCAAGCTGCTGGGAAAGAATGCGCGCACCGGTGGCTTCGTCGGCATGCACCGGGCGCTCGGATAGATCGTTGAAACGTAGAAAGACGGCGAAGACCACGACACCCAGCCAGGCGAAACAGAGTAGGGGGTTTCGGGCTATGCGCTGGATCATGATGCGGGGTGTGCTATGGGGCAGCTCTGGTTTACGTACTGATAACTAGGGAGTCTTGTTGAGCAAGTCTATGGCGGAAGTTTTCAGCTGGAGCAAGTGCTCGCGTTGCGGAGCTGCGCCGCGGGCCATGTCCGGCTTGCCGCCGCCTTTGCCTCCGGCGATGGGAGCGAGGCTTTGGATGAGCTTGCCTGCGTTCTGGCTGGAGTCCGCTCCGACCAGGGCACCGAGGTGTAGCTTCTCGCCGTCGTCGACAATACAAAATGCGGCCTGGGTGAATTGCCGTTCCTTGAGCGCATTCATCAGTTCCTGCAGCAGCGCGGCGGCGCCCTCAGTTGCGATGACCAAATTGACCGATAGGTCGAGCTCTGCGATCTGGGCTTGGGCCAGCTTGGCGGCACCGGCAGACTGTGCTTTTTTGAGTGCTTTATCCGCTTCGATGGCGAGAGCCTTGAGCGCATCCGCCGAGGCCCCGCTATCGACGGTGAAGGTCTCCGCGTCGAGTGCTTGCAACGACTGGTTGACGGCTGTCAGTTTTTCCAGCGCAGTGGCCTTGGCTTCGGCTTGTTGAGCCTGCACTTCCTCCAGGTAGGCTTCGGCGGCAGCACCGCAAAGCGCCTCAATCCGGCGCACTCCGGCAGCTATGGCCCCTTCGGACTTGATTTTGAATAGACCGATCTGCGAGGTGTTGCGCACGTGAGTGCCCCCGCAGAGCTCCATTGAGTAGCCGTTTAGCGCACCGGGCTCGCCACCGATCTGCACGACGCGGACCTGGTCACCGTATTTGTCGCCGAAGAACTGCATGATATCCGACCGGCCCTTGACTTCAGTGTAGGGCACTTCCCGCCAGGAGACTGCATCCGAATTCTGGATACAGGCGTTCACTTTGTCTTCCATTTCGGCAATTTGAGCGGGGGTGAGGGCCTTGGCGTTGAAGTCGAAACGCAGGCGCTCAGGTGAGACGCTGGATCCCTGCTGGGTGGCATCGGGCGAAACGACCTCGTGGAGCGCCCAGTGGAGCAGGTGCGTGGCGGTGTGGTGGGCCTCGATCGCCCGGCGGCGTTCGCCTGCGAGTGAGAGGAAAAGTGGGGAGTGGGGAGTGGGGAGTGGGGAGTCTGCCCGGGCGAAGCTATGAGCTGTGGCATGGCCGATCTTTTGCACCCCGGTGATCTCAAAAGTTTGGCCGTCGATTTCGGCGGTGCCGATGTCGCCTTCCTGGCCGCCCATTTCGGTGTAGAGGACAGTTTTGTCCGTGATCACGAGCACTTGGTCGCCCTGTTCGTGCACTTCCAGGATGGTGGCCTCGCAACTATCCTGCTCAAAGCCGAGAAACTCGGTGACCGCTTCGCTGCTGATGTCGAGGGCCCGCACGACGGTGCTTTTCTGGGCTGCCCGTGCCCGCTCGCGCTGAGCCTCCATGTGCTGCTCGACTGCGGCTTCGTCGAGGGTGATACCGCGTTCGCGGCAGAGGAGTGCCGTTAAATCGATCGGGAAGCCGAAGGTGTCGTAAAGTTTAAAGGCTTCTTCGGGCGGGAAATTCTGAGCTTCAGATGCCACAGTCTCAAAGAGTTGAATGCCCCGGTCCAGGGTGCGGTTGAAGCTCTCCTCCTCCGTCGCCAGAACCTCTTTGACCGCCTCGGCCCGGGTTTTCATTTCAGGAAAGACAGCACCGAATTCGGCGACGAGTGTATCGACCAGCTTGGGTAGGAAGGGCGCGCTGCCGTCGAAACCGAGGGTGCGCCCGTATTTGACCGCGCGGCGGAGGATGCGGCGCAGCACATAATTGCGGCCGGTGTTGCCGGGCAGAATGCCGTCGGCAATCGAGAAGGCGAGGGTTCGTATATGGTCGGCGATGACGCGGAAGGCGATGGCTTCCTGGAGGCGGGATTCGGGATCCGGGGTACGGGATGCGGGATCCGGGGTACGGGATGCGGGATGCGGGACAGAGTCCGGCGTAGCTCGAAGAGCGGAGACGGATTCGGGATGCGGGACAGAGTCCGGCGTAGCTCGAAGAGCGGAGACGGATGCGGGATCCGGGTCGGGTGCGGCTTCGGAGTTGGGGTAGATGTCGTGGTAGGTCTTGCCGCTGAGTTGCTCCAGCGTGCGGAAGATGGGTTGAAAGACGTCGGTGGCGTAGTTGGTGGGCTTTTGCGAGAAGTCGGTGAAGCCTTTGGTATTTTGGATGAGTGAGCAGGCCCGCTCGAAGCCCATGCCGGTGTCGACGTGTTTGGCCGGCAGGTCGCGGAAGCTGCCATCGGCCTCCGCATTGTATTGAATAAAGACGAGGTTCCAAATCTCGATGCAAAGGTCGGAGTCCTGGTTGACCAGTTTGCCCTGGCTGTCGCCCTTGGGGGTGAGGTCGACATGCAGCTCTGAGCAGGGACCACAGGGCCCGGTCTCGCCCATCATCCAGAAGTTGTCCTTCACGTTGCCGTTGATGATGTGCACTTTGGGGTCGAGGCCCTGCTTTTCAAACAGCGCAGCCCAGTAATCGTAGGCTTCCTGGTCGAATTCGGAAGGGTCCCCCTCGGCGGGTGCGTAGACCGTGGCGTAGAGTCGCTCGGCTGGCACGCCCCATTGTTCGACGATCAGCTCCCAGCTCCATTCGATCGCTTCGCGCTTAAAGTAGTCGCCAAAGGACCAATTCCCCAGCATCTCGAAAAAGGTGTGGTGGTAGGTGTCGTAGCCGACATCTTCGAGATCGTTGTGCTTGCCGCCCGCGCGGATGCATTTCTGGGTGTCAGCGGCGCGCGCGGGTGTGTAGGGTGCTTTCTCGGTGCCGAGGAAGTAGGGCACAAACTGGTTCATCCCCGCGTTGGTAAACAGCAAACCGGGTGACTGCGGCATGAGCGAAGCCGAGGGCACAATGCTGTGCTTTTTGGCAGCAAAGAAGTCGAGAAAGGACTGGCGGATTTCAGCGGAGGTCATGGTCGAATAGAGGTCAAATATTGGCAGATCACAGAGGCACAGCAGGGTGGTCAATCTTTCTCTCGTATCAAGGCAATTGAAATCACACCCCGTTTCTACAACTCTAATTAAAGCTGGGTTGCAAAGTGTTGGAAGCGCCCCATCATCATAAGGTGTAAATCATCTATGTCTCGTAACAAAAAGCCTGTTCTGATTGTTGCTGTCGTTTTGGCAGCGCTGATTATTATCCCATTGATCTTGCTGCTGGTATCGCGCATGGGGGGCTCGGGTGGGGGTGGACTTAACGACTCGAATGGGAATCGTGGGAGTGCCCCGGCCGAGGTGGCCGATTTTGATCTTCGCCAACTGGCCGATCGGGCCAATCAGTTGATCGAGCAGGATATGGCCGAGGCCTTGCGTAAGAACGATGTGACGCTGGCCTTCATGTCGGGCCTCAAGCGCGACGCTGATCGGGCGGCAGAGTCGATGGCGCGTGGTCGGCTCGACCAGGCCAGAGCATCCTATGAGCGGGTGATCGAAGCCACCGAAGCGCGGCTTTCGGCCATCGCTCTGGCGGATCAGGCCCGCGAGATGAGTGGCTCGACCTATGCGGAACTCCAAAAAATGGAGTATTTGAAGGCTAATTTCGAGCATACCTATAATGAAGCAGTGGCGAATTATAACAGCGGCCTCAAATCGCTCAACGCTGCCAATTATCAGGCAGCCGTTGACGATTTTGAGATGAGCCTGGCCATTCTGGGCGATTTGGAAGCGCGGGCGATTCAACAAATTGCGAATATGCTGGAAGCCGGGAATCAGGCCTTGGAGACCTATGAGCTGGAACGTGCCAGCCGTGCTTTTGAGTCGGCTCTCGCGCTGGATAGGGAAAATAAGGCAGCTGCCGATGGTCTGGCCATGGTGGTCGCACTGGATGGGATCAGTGAGGCGGTCAAAACGATTCGGGCCTTGGAAGCGGCGGGCCAATTGGAGGCCGCTTTGGCTGAATTGGAGCTACTGGCCAAGGCCGATCCGGAAAACCCGTTTATTCGGAAACAGCGTAGCTCATTACAAGCCCGTATCGCCGACCGCGACTTCAAGGCCCTGGTGGCACAATCCAAAAAAGAGGAGGCGGCTGATGACTATGTGCAGGCGATCCAGACACTGGAGACTGCCCTTAAGATCAAGGACTCGGCTGAGCAGGCAGCTCGCCTGGCGGATTTGAAAGAGCGCACCAAAGCCATGCGCTTGGAACTACTGCTGGCCGACGGCTATGATGCGCTCACGGCGGGACGCTACGAGTCGGCGCGCAATTTCTACCGGGAGGCGGTGGCACTCGACCCCGATTCTAAAGAGGCCCGGACTGGTCTGGAAAGGTCCTCCAGCCTTTATTTGGCCAACATACGCTACATCCGGAATTTGGAGGCGGCCTCCAGATACATCGAAGAGGGCCGTTTCCCACTGGCGGCGAATCTCTTTAACGAAGCCATGGCCAGCCGACCCGGCAACGTGGCCTCCAGTCAAGCTGCGGAAGAGGCCCGTATTCGTCAAATCCTGGAGCAGCAGTCAGTCGAGGTTTCGGTCCGGGTGGTCTCGGATCGACGCACCTTTGTCAGCATGATCGGCGTCTTCCCGCCGGACCGTTTTGCACAAAAAGAACTTAAATTGTTTCCGGATGTCTATAAGCTGCGAGGCACGCGATCCGGCTACCAGCCTGTTGAAATCGAGTTCAAAGTGGACGCCACCCAGCCCAACGCCCGAATAACCGTCGAATGCACCTAAACATTTTAGTAGCCCGGAACTTAAAATTCTTCTTATTCTATCGTTGTCGGGTTGGCTCTGCCGCCCTAAGCTAACGAAGTTGTTGGTCAAGCTTTTACACACAGGGCGGCAGAGCCAACCCTGCTACGATCAGGCGTCAATTGAGAGCATTCGGCCTGATATTTCTTTCCCTGGTCTTCGCTTTGCCGGCTCATGGGCAAAGCCGGGGTCCGGACCCGGATCTTTTTGACGGACGGGTGACGTCGCCGAGTGCCTCGTCTTCAGCGGCGGGTAGTCCGTCGTCCGGCGGTGGTTCGGCGGGAGAAAGCGGCGCTGAGTCCGACTCGTCCGGCGGTGGTGGCAGTGAAACCGCCGCCTCACGGGATCCGGGTGGAGTCGGTGGTAGCGGCGGGGGCGAAACAGTCGATAGCAATCGCTCAAAAAGTGGCGATGGGGCGGGCTCGACAAGGGCAGGAGATCCTGAGACAGCACAATCCGGCGGAGGCTCCGGTAGTGGTGGCAGTGATGGTGGAGAAACGGTCGAAGCGGGTGGTGGCTCCGCTGGGGGCGGCCAGACCAGCCAGAGTGAGCGTAGTTTTGAGGATTTTGGTTTCGGGGGTAGTGGCAGTCAGGAGCGAGTCGAAGTCAACCGATCCAAGGAAAGCAGTGCGCCTGCTGGACCTTCAATCAGTGGCCCGAATGCAGACCGCAGCACGGTGGGTTCGGGGCAGGGCAGTGGCGGCTCGCAGACCATCCGCGGCAGCGGGAGCGGTGAATTGGGGACGGATCTACCCAGTGGCCTATGAAATCGAGAACGAGACAGATTGAGCCAATGGCCCACCGAGGGCGGCGACCTGCGCTGGGTGCTGTCCTTTGCTTGAGCCTGGGATTTTCGGCAGTCTTGCAGGCCACGCCGATACGGGTGATTGAGGAAGCGGCCATCCCTTTGACCCACTTCCTGACCAAGGCTGATTTTGACCAACGCTTTCCCGGCGAGCTGATCGACGATCCGGCGGATTTGAATACAGGCTGGTATGTTATCTACCAGCACGAGTCGCTCAATTACTACTTTGGGCCGATCTTACTGGAGTCGATCGGGCAGGACTATCTGGCGCAACTGAGGGAAACAGTCGAGGCTGCGGTCAGCCGACGACCGTCCATTCAAGACTATCGCCTGGAACTGAGTTTTGAGCCGAGCACCCCCAGTAGCGCAGGCTCAACACAAAGCGAGCCACCTGCGGATGAAGTATCCAGACCGAGTTCGCTGCCGCCTCAACCCGAGCCTAAGCCGAGTTTTTGGAGCCGGGTCAAACGGGTCTTCGGCTTCTGAGACCGACGGATCAGTCCCAGCTGTAAATCATCCGCGTGTAGTAGCTGGTATCCAGTTTCTTATCGGCTGCGGGTTTGCTAAGATATTCGTTACGGACACCGAAACGCAGTTTCCAGTTGTCGCCACTGCCGACGGGCAGCTCGATGCCAGAGTCGTGAACCACGCGGTAATTACTAAAGTCTTCAATGGCGGGTACGAAGGTCAGGTCGTTTTTCATCCTGAACATCTGGTTGTAGCGGTAGCTGTGGGCCAGGCCGAAGTCGAGCGTGGCATCTGATTCATCGTCTCTGTCACTCGTGAAGGAGGTAAAACGATAACCCAAACCAGAGCGAAACACGAGCGACTGATGATCTTCGTTGATCAGGCGATAGGATAGACCGCCTGCATTGGTGGAGCGCAGCTTGACGTTGTCAATTCGGTCGGTTTCGAGTTCGGTGCGAACATACCAACCAAGAATCTTACTGAAGAAAGATTCATAGGAACCACCGCCAGCAATACGGTCCTCGGTCTTGTTGTTGTTCTCTTCGGCCTGCTCGTAGTCGAAGAAAAACGCCAGCGCATCGTTGGGGCCCTTAAGCTCTGCCCGTAGGCTTGTGCCCAGAGCGAAGCGGTCGGTGTTACCGGAGCGTCCGGTCAGGTCCAGGCTGGCTTGATAGCGCCATTCACGGCGGTTGCGCACGACCTCTGGGTCTTCGCTGCCGGGCGACCAGGCTGTGGTGACCTTGGCTGTCTCGGTTTCGAGCACGCCGTCTTCGGACTGGATGCGCAGCTTCCCCTGGGCATCACTTGAAATCGGGCCCGCCATGACCGTGCCACTGGCCAAGCGCACCACGCGGGGCTCATCCGACTCGAAGCTGGCCACCTGGTCCTGCTGGATCTTCAGCGTCCCGGCATAACTGGTCTTCAAATGAATGACGCCCTTATCGATCAAAGTGATCGTCCCGGTTAGCTCCGCACCGTCGATCGTGCGAACTCGATCAGCCAGTGCGATCGATTGGATGAATAAGGCAGCGAGTAGTAGGCTTACGGTCTGTTTCATAACAAAAAAATGCGGATTCCAGTCAAAAAAGGGAATCTGCCGTCAAATGCAAATGATTGAGTTATTCTGATTTAATTAGGATTTCTTTGGCGGAGAGGCCTTGTTTGATCATCGGTAGCACGTGCTCCGTGTAAGGAACAACGACTTCCAGTACATAGGGGCCGTCGTGGGCGATCATGGCTTCGATGGCCGCCCGCAGATCTTCGCGCTTGATCACCCGCTGACCGGCAACACCGAAGCCTTCGGCGATCTTGACGAAGTCGGGGTAGAGCGCCTCCACATTGTCGGGGCCTCCGATATTATCCTTGTCGCAGAGAACGGTTTGACCGCGCACACTTTCATAGAGCAGGTCTTCCCACTGTACCACCATACCGAGGTGCTGGTTGTTCAGGATAATGGTCTTGGCATTGATTTTCTCAATCTTCGCTGTGGCCAGCTCCTGCACGTTCATGAGGAAACAACCGTCGCCATCGATGTTGACCACCAGTTTGTCGGGGAAGGCGACTTTCGCACCGATTGCGGCAGGCAAGCCGAAGCCCATAGTACCGAGCCCGAGCGAGCTGATATAGGTGCGTGGCTGGCGGAACTTGAAAAACTGTGCAGCCCACATCTGGTGCTGCCCCACGCCGGTGGTGATGATGGCGTCTCCTTGGGTCACTTCATAAAGTGTCTCGATGGCCTCCTGCTGTGTGATGTGGCCGGTCTTGTCGTAGGAGAATGGATACTGCTCCTTCCAGCCTTCGATGGTCTTGTTCCAGGCAGAGATGTCGGGCTTTTTGAATTTGTGCGACTTCGCGAGCTCATTCAGACGCTGGAGTGCGTACTTCACATCCGAGTGGATCGGGTGGTGAACTCGCTTGTTTTTGTTGTGCTCGGAAGCGTCGATATCGATATGAACGATCTCGGCATCCGGCGCAAACTTGGAGACGACCCCGGTGATGCGGTCATCGAAGCGGGCGCCCGCACAAATCAATACATCGCTATCACAGACGGCCCAATTACCCGCGACTGTGCCATGCATACCGAACCAGTAGAGTGACTGCGGGTGCTCGGCGTCGAAAGCGCCCAGGCCCATGAGGGTGGAAGCCACGGGCAGGCCGGTGATCTCGGCAAATTCGCGCATTTCCAAGTGCGCTTCGGCCGAGATGATGCCGCCGCCGATGTACAAAACCGGACGCTTGGCCGTGCTGATCAAATCGAGCACTTTGAGCAGCGACTCGTCGGTCGCTTCGGGCTTGGTCGAATCGATCTGGTAGCCGGGCAGATCAATCTCTGCCGGAAAGGTAGGCTTGAAAATCGCTTGTTGCACGTCTTTCGGGATATCGATCACGACCGGGCCGGGGCGGCCTGTTTGTGCAATATGGAAGGCCTCTTTGACCACCCGCGGCAGGTCCTCTTTGTCAAGCACGAGGAAACTGTGCTTCACGATGGGGAGCGTCATGCCGAAGAAATCAGTCTCCTGGAATGCGGTCTTACCGATGAATTGTTGATAGACTTGCCCGGTTATGGCGATCAGCGGAATGCTGTCCATAAAGGCATCGGCAATGCAAGTCACCAGATTGGTGGCACCGGGCCCGGAGGTGGCCATGCAGACGCTGGCCTTACCGGTGGCGCGGGCGTGGCCGTGGGCCATGAAACCGCCGCCCTGCTCGAAGCGGGGCAGAATGGTGCGGATCTTTTGACTCTTGGTCAGGGCCTGGTGGAGTTCCATCGAGGCACCGCCGGGGTAGGCATACACCACATCCACACCCTCGCGCTCAAGAGAGGCGACCAGGGCGTCGGCACCCTTCATTTCGGGCCCAATTTCATCCTGATTAGGGAAGTCGATTGCTTTATCGGTTTTCATTTGATGTGTGGTGTTGGTGTGTTGCTGAGAGTGCCAATACGTTGTGCATCGGCGAAAGGGCAAAGAAGAAGACAGTAAAATGACATCGAATCAAGCACAGATGCGCAAAGAATGTTTCTATCGTATCCGAACCGCTCGGGGCCGATGCATCAGTCGATACTTGCTTCGTTCCAGCTTTTTGTGATTTTTGAAGTGATGGAAGAATCTGTTTTTCAATTAAACTGCTGGTTTGAGGGGCACGTGCAAGGTGTCGGTTTTCGCTATCAGACGGTTTGTGTGGCCAAGGGCTTTGAGGTGACGGGCTATGTTCGCAACCTGGTGGACGGTCGGGTGCAGCTCTATGCTGAGGGTGATGAGGCGGAAGTGCTGGCCTTCCAGGCAGAGGTCGAGTCGGAGCTCAAAGCCTACATCCGAGCCTCGGAAATCAAGACCAATTACGGAACCAGGTCTTGCCAAAATTTTCTAATCCAACGATAGATACATTTCATGAATACCCCCGCAATACGCATCAATCATTTAACCAAAGACTTCTCCGTCGGTATACGCGGTATGAAGCTTCGTGCCGTGGATGATCTCTGCCTGGAAGTTGGCGATAATGAGATCTTCGGACTGCTTGGGCCGAATGGTTGTGGCAAAAGCACAACCATTAAGATCATTTTGGGCCTGCTGGGTGCCTCGGCGGGTTCCTGCGAGATCTATGGGCAGCCGAGCCAGCGTGTGAGCTCGCGCCGCAGCGTCGGTTTTTTGCCGGAAGCGCCGTATTTCTACCGCTATTTGAGCGGGCGTGAGCTGGTTCGCTACTATGCGCGCATGTGCGCGGTGCCGCGTGCCAAGATCGATGATGCCGTCGACTCCGTGATCGAATTGGTGGGCATGACTGAAGCAGCGAATCGACGGGTGGGGACCTACTCGAAAGGTATGCTCCAGCGGATCGGCCTGGCTCAGGCATTGGTGCACGATCCGCAACTGGTCATTCTGGACGAGCCAACGGCAGGGGTGGATCCGCTGGGCTCGGCGGCCATTGCCGATATTATCCGCGAATTGAAGCGGCGGGGGAAGACGGTCCTTTTGTCCTCCCATCTGCTGGCGCAAATTGAAGGGCTCTGTGATCGCGTGGCCATTTTACACCGCGGCCAATTGGTGAAAGAAGGGCGGGTCGATGATTTGGTGGAAGAGAAGGATGCCGAGTCGTTGGTCGTGCAGGGCCTGTCCGCCGAGGGGCGCGCGGCGGTGGAAGCCACCATCCGGGCACAGGGTGGGCAGCTCGCGCGGGTAGAGAAACCGCGACTCAGCCTGGATGTCTATTTCCTGAAAGAGGTGCATCAGCGGGAAAGCGAGCACGTCTTAGGTCACACCAAGCAGCCGGCATCGGCCGATCAGAAGGAGGACGCGGTATGAGCGCTGTGGATTCCTTTACCCGTATCCGCTTGATTGCCGGCACGACCTTTTTGGAGGCGGTGCGGCAGAAGTTTTTCAGCTCGCTGCTGCTGATCGCAGTCGCACTGGTGGGCAGTTCGACCTTTTTTCAGCAATTCGATTTCGGTGCCGGGGAGCTCAAGTTCATTACCGACTTCGGCTTTGGCACGCTGTTCTTTTTTGGTTCGATTCTCTCGATCACAGTTACGGCCCAGCTCTTTTTCAATGAAATGGAAAACCGCACCGCGTTGACCATGCTGGCCAAACCGGTCTACAAGCTGGAGTTTCTGGCCGGGAAGTTTTTGGGTGCCCATTTATTGATGCTTTGCTTTACCCTGGTCATCACGCTGGTGTTGTCCGGTATCCTCTATTGGCGGGAAGCGGAGATTCTTCAGCGTCTAGGGCCCGAGGCGGCTGAGGCTGGGCCACTAGTCCGCTATGTTGATGTCTTTATATTTGGATTTTTGCAGTGGATGAAGTTCGGTATCCTTGCGGCCATTACTCTGTTTGTGGCCAGCTTTTCCAACACCAATATCTATACGATCGTTGTTTCGTTCTTCATTCTCATTATCTGCCAACTGCAATACATCGCCCGCGATGCCTACAGCGGCATGGAGGCTGGCTGGGAGCGGTTGCTGGTCTTCGGACTGGGGCTGATTTTCCCCAACTTTCAACTCTTCAACGTGGGGGATCAGTTGGTGTTTGATGTGGAGGCAGCCCTGCCTGCCAGTGTGATTCTGCAAATGACGGCCTATGGCCTGATCTACACCGTAGCCTTTGTTCTGCTCGCCCAATTGAACTTCCGCAGTCGGGAGATTTAAAGATGTTATCACACATGCTTCAGCAGCCTATATTTCAACGGTTCCTGCGTGGCCTGACTATTGTGCTCCTGCTGGCTCTGCTTGGATTGTTGACGCGTCCAGTAGAAGCTCCTGCCTGGCAAGCGGTTAAGGCGGGGCAGCCGGAGATGAACTTGGAGGCAATCGAAGGTGCCCTCGGGCAAGGCCTCGTCATCGGTGTTCTAGGTGGCTTTCGCGCGATCCTGGCCGACTTCCTCTGGATACGGACCAACACCATCTGGGAGCGCCGTGATCGACCCCAACTCGATGCGATGGTTCGGCTCGTTACCACGCTTGATCCGAGGCCCGATTTCTTCTGGATCAATGGTAGTCGGATGATTGCCTACGATGTGCCGAACTGGCGGATCCGCGAAGAGGGTGGTTATGATGCGGTGCCGGAGGCGCGCCAGCGGGTAATCGACCTGGAGCAGGCTGAGCGGGCCTTCGAATTGATCGACGAGGCCCTGGCGTTTCACCCTGAAAATGCCAAGCTGTATTTGGAAAAAGGCCAGATTTACCTCAACCGCCTGAAAGATAATATCAACGCGGCCAAGTGGTTTCTGCTGGCATCTGAGCAAAAAGACGCCCCGTTCTTTGCTGCGCGAATCTATGCCGAGCTCCTGCGCCGTGAGGGGCAGGATGCCGAGGCTTACGAATTTCTCAAGCAGTTGCACCGCGAACTGCCGGACACACCCTTTGCTCAAAAAGATGTCATCTTGGAGCGGATCAGAGAGCTCGAAAAGACTCTGGAAATACCAGTTTGGGAGCGCTACCGTTGAGCATGGCCAATCGCCAAGCCAAAGCGCAACTCGATCACCAGATCCGGCACCGTATCAATGCCGGGCGTGTCGCTGTGCGGGAACAAATTGCTTTCTTCGGGCGGCAGTTTGGTGAAGTTTCCAGTGAGTGGAAGGCAGATGATACTCGGGTGACCTTTGCCGATTTTGCCATCTCTGAAAAAATCTTTGCCGAGCTGCGGCGTGACTTCCGGGAAGATGATTATTGTAGCGAGGAGTCCAATCCACAGGATGAAGTGTTATTGCTGGAGGCCCGCTTTGCCTGGGTGGTGGACCCGATCGATGGGACGAACAACTATGCTCTGGGCTGCTCATTTTGCGCGATCTCGCTGGCTCTGCTGTGTGATGGGTGGCCCATCTATGGATTCATCTACGATCACAGCACCGGGGCACTTTATGAAGGAGGTCCCGGCTGTGGGCTTATGAGAAACGGTAAAAAGGTGAATCGTGATGCCAAAGTAGCCGACGCACAAACGATGATTGGCCTGCATTTCCCCATGACCGAAGCGCAGATGATGCCGCTGCTGGAGCTGGTTGGCAAATATCGGGTGCGCTGCCTGGGGAGCGCGGCCCTGATGGCGACCTATACGGCGACCGGGTATTTGTCCGGGGTGGTGGACTACAAGGTAAAGGTTTGGGACATCGCTGCGGCCTACGCCCTGTGCGCGGCGGTGGGCTTACGCTGGCAATTTATAGAGACGACTCCCTTTCCGCTCAAGCGGTTCCACTCGCAGTCCGGGTATTTGCCCTACGTGGTCGGGACGGATTCGTTTCTGGCGGAGCTGCCTTTTTAGTTTGCCCCTTCTGCCCGGAAAGATTCTTTTTTCCGCTTTTCCTACAACAGCCTTATGACACAATCGATCAAAATTTATGATACCACCCTCCGCGACGGGACGCAGGGGGAGGGCGTTTCATTTACAGTCGCTGGAAAACTCCGCGTGGCCGAAAAACTGGATCAGTTTGGCATTGATTATATTGAGGGCGGCTGGCCGGGCTCGAACCCGCGGGATATGGCCTTCTTCGAGGAAGCACAAAAACTCAAGCTCAAGCACGCCAAAATCGCCGCTTTCGGGTCGACCCGCCGGGCCAGCCTCAAAGCGGAAGACGATCCTCAACTCCAATTGCTGCTGCAGGCGAACACCCCGGTAGTGACCATCTTTGGCAAGACCTGGCTACTGCATGTGACGGAGATTCTCCGCACCACGGCGGAGGAAAATCTGAAAATGATCGAAGACTCGGTCCGCTTTCTCAGCGAGAACGGGCGTGAGGTGATTTACGATGCGGAGCATTTCTTCGACGGTTACTGCGACAACCCGGAATACGCACTGGAAACATTGGCGGCAGCCAAGCGGGGGGGCGCGATTAACTTGAGCCTGTGCGATACAAACGGCGGCAAGCTGGTCAGCGAGCTACAGACAATTGTAGCGGCGGTCGTGGCCCACTTTCCCGACACAGCGGTGGGTGTGCACTGCCACAATGACTCCGGCTTGGGGGTTGCGGTTTCTTTGGCCGGCATCGAATCGGGCGCTGTGCTGGTGCAAGGCACGATGAATGGAGTGGGCGAGCGCAATGGGAATGCCAATTTGACCACGATTATCCCCAATTTGAGCTTAAAGATGGGGAAGGCGCTCAACTGTGCGGTGAATCTGGATAAGCTGCGGGACCTCTCGCTCTTTGTCGATGAGATGGCCAACCGGGCCTCCGATATCTCGGCTCCTTTCGTCGGCACGAGTGCCTTCGCTCACAAGGGTGGGGTGCATGCCGATGCCGCAGCCAAAGTGAAGCATAGTTATGAGCACATCGAACCGGAGCTGGTGGGCAACCGCACTCGTGTTCTGGTCTCTGATATGTCCGGGCGCAGCAGTGTCATGATGAAGGCACGCGAGATCGGGGTCGACCTCGATGCACGCTCGCCCGAGTTGAAAGATTTTCTGGCCGAGTTGAAGGAGTTGGAATACCGCGGCTACGGCTACGAGGCCGCTGATGCCTCCTTCAAGCTGCTGCTCAACCGTTTTCTGAAAGGAAAGAAAGAAGACTTCGAGCTGATTGGCTACCGGGTGATTGTCGGGCATCAGTCGGCACTCAAGCGGACTGTCTCGGAAGCCACGGTGCAAGTGAAGATCGGTGATGAGATTCATCATACCGTGGCCGAAGCCAACGGACCGGTGGGTGCCTTGGATGATGCCCTGCGCAAAGCGATCGCTCCTGCCTTTCCCGAAATCATGGAAGTGGAGCTGATCGATTTCAAGGTGCGCATTATGGATAGTCAGCACGGTGCCGACGCCATCATCCGCGTGCAAATCGAGTCCACCGATGGCCATGAAATCTGGGGCACCGTCGGCGCCAGCGATAACATCATCGAGGCCACCTGGGAGGCGCTGGTCGATTCGGTCGAATACAAAATTCTGCTGGAATCCGAGAAAAAGAGCGCTGCTGCTGGTTAATTGCATGGCGAGGTGGTGCGTGAGGACACGCACCCTCCGTAGGATTAAATTCGGAGTGCGGGTGTCCCCACCCGCTGCTCAAAACAAAAAGTAGTCCACGCTTCCAGCGTGTTGCGGCGTTTCCTCTAATTCCTATCTGGATCGCCGCCATTGCCAAAGGAAGAAGCAATACGATCTGCAAAAGAATTAATGCTACAGAAATACCCCGACCCCATGGACAAAACTCGAACACTATGGGAGTTTGATCGCGCAGAGAAAGCGGCGAATAAATGGAAAATATACTTTGTCGATAGTCAGAAATCTCAAAGTGCTGCTGTTATCTTTGGTAAGTTCGGTGAAGCCGAATTGTTGATTGGCTTGGAATAATCTGTTATGAACAGGCGGTTCTGCCGATTTGTTTAGATGTTAGAGATACCTCAGACGCTTAGCTTGGAGGCCCGCATTGCGGAGCAGGTCCGCCCGGTGGCTTCGCCGGTTATGTATCAGCGCTGGGAGGAGTTGCTTTTCTTGCACTGGTCCATGTCGCCGGAACGCATTGCCGGGGATTTACCGCCGGGCCTGCAAGTTGATACCTTTGCGGGGCGGGCATGGGTCGGTGTGGTCCCTTTTTCCATGCGTGGGGTGCGTCCGCGCTTTTTGCCTGCGGTCAAGGGATTGTCCAGTTTTCCCGAGCTGAATCTGCGCACCTACGTCCGCGATGCGCAGGGGCGTCCGGGCGTTTGGTTTTATTCGTTGGATACGCCCAAGCGTTTACCAAACTGGATCGCACGGACGTTTTTTCACCTGAACTATCGCTTGGCTCGAATGCAGGTAACGCTTGAACCGGAGGGTATTCGCTATCGTTCCGAGCTTCGGAGGGGCGCGGGGTGGGATAGTCCGCAGGATTTCGTCTGGTGCCGTGAAGGGGTCCCATTTGAGGCGGAAGCGGGAAGTCTGGACTTTTTCCTGGTCGAACGCTATCGACTCTTTGCCTATGATCCACAGCAGAAAGCGCTTCTGACGGGTCGGGTGCATCACAGGCCTTATCCTTTGCAGCAGGTGCGGCTGGAGACTTGCTCCAAACGGCTCTTTTCGCTGAGTGGCTTGAGTGAACCCGAGGGCGCTCCGGAATCTGTCTTGGCCTCGTCCGGGGTAGCCGTGGAGATATTCCCGATGGAAAAAGTTGCTTAGCTTAGCCGAAGGCTTCTTTGAGTGATAGAAGGCGCTGTTGTTCGACATCCCATACCTTTAAACTGAGGCAGCGCCGGATCTCTTTTGCTTGCAGGTTCGTCGTCCTGGGCGTCTGCAGCTCAGGTAGCTTCGCATAGGCCTCGGGCAAGCGATAGAAGGGAATCTTCGCATTCAAATGGTGGATGTGGTGGTAGCCTATGTTGCCAGTCATGTAGTTCATGAACGGGCCCATTTGACAGAAACTGGATGAATCGAGCGCTGCGCCCTCGTAGGACCAGCCCTCTTTGTCTTTAAAAATAACTTTGGGAAAATTATGCTGGGCATAAAATAAATAGGCGCCCAGGGCACTCGCGATAAAGAAGGGGAGGAAGAGCAGAAAGAACGCGACACCCCAGCCGAGCGTGAGTATGACGACGGCATAGAGAATGAGGTGTGCGACCAAGGCGTAAAACGAGTCGCGGTTATCCTTGAAATCCTCCAGCATGGGCACGATGCACATGCCAGTGATAAATACGGTGAAGTACCCCATCAAAATCGTAGCCGGGTGCCGCATCAGCAGATACTTGGCCCGCTCTTGTTTGGACGCATTCTTGTAGCGCTCGGTCGTCATGACCGGATAGGAGCCAATGTGTGAGCTCCGCAGCTTGGAATTATGGTTGTGGTGATGGTTGTGGGAGTGCTGCCAGATACAAGTCGGCGTCATAGCAAATATGCCCCAGAGCCGCATCAGATGTTTGGCAAGTTTCGAGTGTGGCAAGATGGCGTTGTGCTGGTGGTCGTGGTAGATGACAAACATCCGGATCATCAGCAGGCCGAGCAAGACCGAGGCGGGCACTTGAAGAAACCAATAGGGGAGGTAGGCAGTAGCCACCGCAAACAGGAGCAGCAGGCTGAAGGTCGAGACGATAGCCGACCAACTGCGTGCGGTGCTGTCTTGGGCGAATTCCCGCGTTGCTAAAATGAGTTCTTTGCCAGTTCGCATGGGGGGACCCTTGAATTATTTAAATTGAGCGTTAATGCTCCAGGATCTCAACTTCATAGCCATCAGGATCTGTGATGAATGCCATCTTTTTACCGGCTTCAAATTTTTCCCGCCAGTTTTCCGGCCAGAGATCCAGCTTTAGGCCCAGACCTTCCAACATTTCGCAATAGGCCACGATGTCGTCGACCCGGATGCAAGTGTGGGCCAAATCCTCCGGCACCTTGACAGCATAGTCGTCCGAATAGGTCAGCTCCAGCTTGTGGGCGCTGCCGGGAATTTGCAAGTGGGCCAGTTGATTGCCGCTGGGGGACTTATCGGTGCGCCGGAGCAGTTCAAAGCCGCAGGTACGGCAATACCAGTCGATAGATTGCTCCAGGTTGGAAACGCGAATACGAGTGTGATCAAATGTTACAGGCATAGTCTAAGTCTGCACGGTCGCTGGTTTATCGACCAAGTCAACTGCATCCTGTAGTATATTATGCCCAAGTGCTCAAACGCCCAAGTGCTCACAAGCTCACAAACTGCGCACGACTGCTTTAGCCACGCCTTGAACTGTCAATTCATTGATCGGGTAAAGCTCCGGATAGAACTTGTTTTCCGCCTTCAGGTAGGGGGGCTCATTGCTTTTTTTAATATAGCGCTTGAGGGTGGTCTCACCATCGATCAGAGCGGCTACGATGTCGCCATCGCGGGGTTCGCGCGGCTCGACAATGACCATGTCACCCTCATAAATCTCGGCATCGACCATACTTTCGCCGCGAACTTGCAGGGCGAAGCTGCGCCGGCGGTTGGAGTAACCCGCACTGGCAATGTCGACCTGGAGGCGACCGATCTCTCCGGCAGGCTCGACCCGGTCGGGGTAGCCAGCGGCAATATCACCCATGACCGGTATATCCACGACTTCAGTGGCATTGTCGGGAATCTCATTGCGCTCCGGCGCATCGGGCCGGTGGATGCGAAAGGTACGAGCCTGGCCTGGAATGCGCTCAATCGCTTCCTTCCTTTCGAGGGCGCGCAGGTGTCCCATCACCGCATTTGTGCTCTTGAAGTTGAACTTCTCCTGTATTTCGCGGATGCTTGGCCAGTAGCCGTTTCTCCACTCGTAGTGTTCGATAAAGGTGAGGATTTCCTGCTGGCGTGTTGTGAGGTCTTTCATGGTGTCCAACTGTTTACGTGAACAAGCGTCCATTGTCAAGCGTATCTCTTATGGGGACTTCTGCTGTTTGTGCCGATGCGTGCTACTGAGTATAACAACCTCGGGCGCAAAGATTGTGCCCGCACTAACTTCGATGCCGCCTTGGCTGTTTAAATAGCAGCCTTTTATCGGAGCATGGGCGACAATATGCGGTCGAAGGGGTCTTTATGGATAGCGGTTAGTTTTTGCCTTTTTTACAATCTATGTGAGCTGCTTGGTTCCCATAAAACAAAAACGATCTGTGCTATCCTGGAAAGGAGCGTCACTCTTTAGCGGGCGCGCCATTCAGGACATCTTCGAGCTCCAGACCGGTCATGGCCTTGATGCCTTTGAGCAGTTGCATTAGGGCGACGATCATAATGGCCATGCTGGGCACGACGATCACGGGCCAGCTCCAGACCATCATTTTGCTGACTTCCGAGTTGAAGGCTTCAGTGCCGCTGGGGCTGACGACAATCCAGCGGGCGAGGAAATAGTTGAGTATGCTACTGAGCAGGAAGGAGGCGGCCAGCAGCCAGGTGCAGCGTTCCAGCAGCTTCTCAAAAGCGGCTTCGGACTGGTTTTCCTGTAGCTTGGTGTGCACCTTATCGACATCCATGATTTCGGGGTTGTAGAGGAGGGTGCGGATGAGCGGGTAGGGCGTCTTGAGCGAAACCAACACGGCCACCCCCAATAAGAGTGGGATGCCCGCTTCCTTGATGGCAAACCAGGCAGTCGGGATTTCCAGAATCCCGATGCCGCCGGTCAACAATACGCTGATGAGGCCCAGGATGGAGAAGATATTATACTTCGCGCGCTTGAAGTAGTCGTAAATGAAATAGACGACCGGGAAGGCGATAGCGATCAGGAGCACGCCCACAGCGACGTTCTCGAAGTGGGGTGCAAGGAAGGAGCCGAGCCACTTTTCACCCTTATTCAGCAGGAGAATGGGCACCAGTATGTTGAAGCCCAGGTTGAGAAACAGGTTCTCCCGTTTAACCGGGGGCTTTCCAGCTGCTGGAGGATTTTTTGAAATGGGCGTGTTGCTGTGTTGCGGATCTGGCATGAGTTGGTCTAGGGTTTTGAGGCTTATGTCGAATGCAAGCTCTATTCGTTGTCTGATTACTGCCGGGCCGACCCGTGAATTTATCGATCCGGTTCGTTTTATCAGTAACCCATCTACCGGGAAGATGGGCTTTGCTCTGGCGGAAGCCGCGCTGCAAGCGGGCTGGAATGTCGATTTGGTGGCGGGTCCTGTTGCCATGGAGGAGCCGGATGGGGCGATTCTTTACCCAGTCACCACGGCGGAAGAAATGTTCCACCAGGTGGATGCGCTCTTCGATGCCTGTGATATTTTGATCATGACCGCTGCGGTGAGTGACTTCCGCCCGGTGCAACAGCACGCGAAGAAAGAAAAGAAAGGGACGGCCTCGATGACGATCGAGTTTGAGCGCACGACCGATATTTTGAAAACAATGAGTGAGCGCAAGGTGCAGCAAACGGTGGTCGGCTTCGCGGCGGAGACCCACGATGTGCTGCGCTACGCGCGCGAAAAACTGGCATCCAAGCAACTCGATTTTATTGTGGCCAACGAGGTCGGACAGGCCGGGGTCGGCTTCGCCGCCGATACCAATGAGGTCACCCTGATTGCGGCCGACGGCAGTTCCGTCAAGCTCGGCCCGGGCACCAAGGCATCCATCGCCGCGGAATTGATCGCGCTGGTGACGCCCCTCTCTCTTTCTCACTCTTAATCCTAATCGTAATCCTAATCTTACTCCATTCCCAAATGACTATTCCCTTTGACCATGAAAAGCTGAGAACGTATCAACGCGCACTGGATTTTGTTGATTTCGCCGGAGTATTACTGGAAACCTTGCCCAAAGGGTTGGCTGCTTATGCGCAACTGGATCGTGCCTCAACTTCGATTCCTCTGAATATCGCTGAAGGCAACGGGAAGTTTTCGTCCAGGGATCGCTGTCGTTTTTTCGATATTTCAAGGGGTTCAGCTTTGGAGTGTGCCGCCGTTCTTGATGTGCTTGTTCGGCGAAAAAAGGTGGATCAAAAACTCACTGACGAGGGTAAAGTTATATTGGTGGAAGTTGTTTCCCTATTGGTCGGGTTGATTCGTAGTCAAGATACTGAGCGGGTTTATGAGGAGCAGGCTGGATATGGAGATGGGGTTTTAGGCGATTAGGGTTGGGAATGGGAAGATTAGGAGTAGGATTAGGAGTAGGATTAGGAGTAGGATTAGGAGTAGGATTAG
>REBV01000244.1 GCA_007692545.1 Puniceicoccaceae bacterium | reverse complement strand
TTTCGTCCCTGTCCGTCCGTGTTCGCCCCTGCTTGGCCGGGTCTCCGTGTCCGTCCGTGTCTCCGTGTCCGTCCGTGTGTCCCTGTCCGTCCGTGTCTCCCCAAGGCGCGCCTCCCGCAGGCCGCGCCGCCGCTCGTCGGCGACCCAGGCCTGCACCTCCGCCAGCGTGCTGGTGCGCAGCGCCTTAAAGCGTAGCAGCGCGGGGTGCTGCGGCTCCAGCGCAGGCAACCCGCGCTGACGCAAAAAATCCTCATAGTCCAGCCGCAACTCTTCGAGGCTGGCGCGCGCCACCTGGGTCAGCTTGATCTCCATCTTTTTCGAAGTGGCCGAAGCCTGCGAACCCTCGGCGATGTTCTGCACCCCCGAGCGGGCCGCCTGCACCATCTGGTCCTTCGTCCGGCTAAAGCGGTCGATGTAGAGCTCGACAAAGCGCACCGTTACATCGAACGCCAACTGCGCCACCTGAAAGCTTTTCAACTTCCGGTAGCCGCCATGCTTGGGGATCAGCTCAGACATGGCCGACCGCCTCCCCCCGGGCAAGTTCGTGAGCGCCTTGGTTCCTCCAAGTCCAATCGTGCCCGTCCGGGGTGACACGGACGGGCATGGACTTGCAGGGACGCTCACGGACAGGACGCTTCGCTTGGTCGAGGGTGTCAGTCCGTTTCAGTCCGTGTTGCACCGCACTCAGCACACCGCCTGTGCCCGTCCGTGTCCGTCCGTGTGCCGCCCGTGTGCGGCGGCACCTCTCCATCGTGCCCGTCCGTGCATATCCGTGTCGCTCCGTGTCCGTCCGTGCCCGGCAGCCACGGGCGTCTTGTCGATAATTTTCGCGCTGCGCCGAATTCGCCGCATTGGCAGAGCAGCGGGCCCACTTCCCCAGACCATGATCGTCACAAAGTGAATTTTCGGGATTAAAGCCCGGCTTCAGAAGATATAGTGAAAATGATCTACTTTTTGCCATTTTTCGCCCTTTCCTTTGATTCGTTGTTCTTGGCGTCCACTCGCCACTCGCCAGTGAGCAGCTTTTGCATCAGACCACGCTTTTGTTTTTTATATTGCTCTAGAATTCCTTTCAAGAGGCCAATCTCGCGTTGCACGTATGATACAGTTTCTGCAATACGGCATTGATCTTGCACCGAAGGAACTGGGATTTTAACGCTCATAAAATCCGGAATACTAATTTGCTTGCCATCGCGTATGCCGATTACAGCTAAGTCCAAATATCGTTTTATAAAAATATAGGACTTAAAAAACAGTCGCCAGTAATCTTCTGACATTGCAATCTTGGGGCGTAAGACTGTATATGCAGGACTTAGGATTCCTTGATAATCTGAATACTCGATCCCTCCCTGAAACGAACGCAGGCTGATCGCAAAATCGCCCCGCTTAATACGTTTATAGCCCGAAGTGCTACCATCGGGAGACATTACCCTACCTTCAAGCATACTCCGCGGTATCACACCTCGGTCTTGAGTAACTGAAAGCAATTCCTCTTCTGGAAAATTCTTTTCAGACACCGTATCAAAAATAGCGTCAGGCCTGAAATGTTTCCATTGATGGCAGACATCACCAATCAACTCCTGCATCAACCCACGGAACCGCCGTTCCTTCGCCTCGATCAGGCGCTCGGTTTTCTCGATGGCGGCATCCCAGGTGGCGAGCAGATCGGCGATGGCCTTTTGCTCGGGGAGCGGGGGGAGGAGGATGGGGATTTCCTTGATAAGCGCAGCACTGAGATTTTCTTGTCCTCCTGTGTTACTCATTTGCCGAATTCTATCGTAGCTAAACAAGAGATATTGAAAAACATAATCCCTATTCGCCTCTTCAGACAATTCAATGGCAGCACATGCCTGATTAATTGAAGCGTCTATTTCCAAGATCGCTACCTGTCCACGCGTTTTTCCTTGTCCATACATCGCCATCAATACCGTCCCTGCTGCAATCATTTTGGCAGATGAACCTTTCAACCCAGCAGCAGTGATCCATTCATCAATTTTCCCGCTGGTTATTTTGCAGTTTTGAATTTGAGCCGTCTTCACCCAAGGAACCTCGCCATTCCAATATTCCGGAACCGAGCGGGACGGCGTGCCACCGGAAGATATTTTTGCAATATCGCCTAAAGCTAATCTGCGTAAATCAGAACTCTTCATCCCTCCCCTCCCTTCTGTTCCCACACCACGACTTGCGCCACTCGACGCAGGGCTTGAGTCCCTGGAAACGGCGAAACCGTTTGCCCCAGCGCGGGTTTCACAAGTGAAGCCCCTACGTTTGAGGTGCCACAGATCGAGCGCGGTTCCGGAACTGACCGCTGAAGGGCGCGTGGCGAATCGGCGCTGAGGCTCACCATTTTTCCCATTCGGAAAAAATGGTTCAAGGGCATCCCCGCAGTCACCATTTCGTGCAAGTCCACGAGATGGTTGATGAGTCGTCCCGCCAAATAGGTGGACGCGTTTCGACCTGAAAAATGAAAGTGCATGCTCATCCCTTTTTACCCTTCTTTTGGGGAAGTTCACTGCCCTTAATCAGTCTTTTCTCCGCAGACTTCACGCGGCGTTCGAGCTTTCTGATGTCTTCTTCCCGCGGGAGCGTTTCTGGTTTGATTCCACGTTCCCCCAGCATATTGCGGACGCTGCTGTTATTTTGAACATGCTCGGATGCAATGGACTGTTCCCCCTTCAAGTCTTTTTGCTGCGCATTGTGGTTGGTGATCTCGGTGGCCAGGTTCTTGGCCGCAATTGTCACCGTTGGCAGAAAGTCGGCCAGCGGCCGGTTCGAAGGCATACCGAGCTGATCTTTCATTTGCGCCGTGGCACGACCCCCGAAGAGTGCCGCATCGCCCATGGAGCGAATACGCCCAAAGCCGCGTTCATCTACGCCGCGCTCATAGATATTGCGAGAGAGTTCGGTTTCGGACTCCGTCAGCTTCTGCCGCGCCTGCAAGCGATCCTGCAGTCGAATGCGCTCTTCGATGAGCTCTTGCTTCCGCGTTTGAATCGCGAAATAGGTCTGCGCAAAGGCAATCGCTTCCTTGCGTGAATCCCCGTTTTGCGCAATCAGATAGCAGGCGTAACGGGTCAGCATAATGTCGTCAATGGAACGCTCTGCCCCGGAGCCGATTTCGACCATTTTCGTGACGCCACGAAAATGGTTCGCGACATTGCCACCGGCTCCTTCACAGGCAATGGAAGCCTTGTGGATGACCTTACTGAAGTTTTCCCATCGGTCATAACCGAGAAGCGGCATAAGCTCCCGCGCATACCAAAATTCAATATCTGCATCCGGCACTCTCTGAACGATCGAGTTGAACGAAGCCGTTAACTTGGAAATATTGTCCGTATTCATCGCGCGCCCTCCCGGTTGATCTGCTTCAACTTCTCCGCCATTTCCTGGCGCACTTCGGCAAGCTCGGCTTCGAGGGCGTCGATCTCCTTTTGCACGGCGTCGATGTCGATAGGCGCCTCTTCCTCAAAGGTGTCGACATAGCGGGGGATGTTGAGGTTGAAGTCGTTTTCCTCGATCTCACTGAGGGGTGCGACGTAGGCGTATTTATCGACCGGCTGCCGCTCGCGGAAGGTGGCCATGATCTTGTCGAGGTGCTCGGCGGAGAGGCTGTTCTGATTTTTACCGGAAACAAACTCGCGGCTGGCGTCGACAAAGAGCACATCCCGACAGCTTTCGCGCGGGCCGCCCTTCTCCCGGGCACGGTCGAAGACGAGGATGGCGACGGGGATGTTGGTGGTGGGAAAGAGATTGCCCGGCAGTCCAATGACGGCGTCGAGTAAGTTCTCCTCGATCATCTTTTGGCGGATGCGCCCCTCGGCGGCCCCGCGGAAAAGCACACCGTGCGGCACCACCACGGAGACGCGGCCAGCCTTCTCCAGGGCGGTCTCGATCATGTGGGAGATAAAGGCCCAGTCGGCCTTGCTCTTGGGCGGCACGCCGCGCCAGAAGCGGTTGTAGGGATCGCTCTCGGCATTTTCCGCGCCCCACTTGTCGAGCGAGAATGGCGGATTGGCCACCACGCAGTCGAACTGCATCAGGCGGTCCTGCTCCACCAGGAGGGGGCCGTTCAGGGTATCGCACCACTCGATGCGGGCACTGTCGAAGCTGTGCAGAAACATATTCATGCGGCAGAGCGCCCAGGTGCTGCCGTTGGACTCCTGACCGTAGAGCGCGAAATCGCGCCCCTCGATCTGGCGGGAGGCCTGCACCAGCAAACCACCGGAGCCACAGGCCGGATCGCAGATGCGGTCGCCTGGCTTGGGCTGCACCAGCCGCGCCACCAGCTCGGTCACCTCCAGGGGGGTGAAGAACTCGCCCGCCTTTTTGCCCGAGTCGGCAGCGAAGCGCTCGATCAGGTAGATGTAAGTATTGCCGATCACATCCTCCGAAACGCGGCTCGGGCGCATGTCGAGCTGTGGTTTGTGGAAGTCTTCCAGCAGGGTCTTGAGGCGGCGGTTGCGGTCTTTCGTCTTGCCGAGGTTCGACTCGCTGTTGAAATTGATATTGCGGAAGACGCCTTCGAGCTTGGCCTTGTTACTGGATTCTACGTGCTCCAGCACGATGTTGATCAGCTCGCCGATATTGGCCGCCGAGCGACGCTCGTAGAGGCTGTAGTAGTTGGCCGGAAAGGTGTCCAACACGGTCACGACGCCCGTCTTATCGTTGGTCTCGGTCAGCTTTACGGTCGGCAGGACAAAGCGCTCGCGCTCCAGCTTGCGCAGGATGCGTGCCTCGTCGTCGCCGTATTGCTTCTTGTAGGTCTCGTAATGATCCTGCCAGACATCCGAAATGTATTTCAGGAAGAGCATGACCAGGATGTAGTCCTTATACTGAGCCGGATCGACCGTGCCACGGAAAGTGTCGCAGGCCGCCCAGGCGGCCTGGTTGATGTCACGTTGATTGATTTGAGTTTCCATAAAGTATTAGCGATCTCCTTTCGCCATTTGCATGAGTTGAGTTGAGATAAGCGCCTCCCGCTTAGCGGACAGTGTGTTGAGCAGAGAAAGTTCGCGTTTGAGCAGGGCATCCAGCTCCACGATAGCCTGCTGTGTCGCAAGATCCGGCAAATCGATCGGCAGCCCCTCCAAGCTGTTTTTGCTGATCATCTTTTGGGCCGTCCCTTTAATGCGGCTCCCCAAATATGCCTGCGCCTCGTCCTGATGTAGATACCAATGCAGGTATTGCGGTAGCACTTGCGTCGGTGAATTGACCCGAATCCGGTAAAGCGGGGCCGCAAGGATGGTCGGCACCGACGGCTCGACGGCTAAAAAGGCAGGCGTCATATCCATACCACGCGAGCGGAAGACCAAATCACCACAGTGCAAAAGTTGGGAATCCTTGACCTCGCGAATATCCACCCGCTGCAAATCCCCGCAATCCACCAGGTCGTCGGCCCGCAAATCCTTCATCTGCACCACTGGAAGGCCAGTCGCACAGAATTCGAGTCGCGAGCGAAAACTATGGCCGACCTGCACTTGAGCGATCTCTCTAAGGTACTTTTTCATCAATATACAGCAACGCTATTGCAGCATACCCAGCCTGTCAACAAAAACAGCAACTTAATTACTGTAGTAAATAGAACTATTTTAAAGCCACCACACGAGGCGGCAGAGCCAACCTCGCTACGAAAGGCCGGCTGCCAACAAGTCCGGCACACGCGCGAACAACTGATCCCGTGCGATTTGCACTTCCTGGCCGGAGGCCAGATCGCGCACCTTGACAGCTCCCCGGGCCAATTCCTCACTGCCATAAATCAGCGCAAATCGGGCACCGGACTGGTTGGCCGCTTTAAACTGCTTGGCAAAGGCCTGGATTTTCAACGGGTATTCCACTTGGTAGCCGACCGCGCGCAGCTGCGCCGCATCGGCCAGGGCGGCATCGCGCTCCGCCTCCCCACCGATAATGGCGATAAATTCTGGCCGCTGCACATAGGCCGGCATGCGGGATTTGCTGTCGAGCAGGTCGACCAGGGTGACATCACCCATGGCAAAACCGACTGCCGGCATCTCCGGGCCACCCAGTTTTTTGACCAGTGCATCGTAGCGCCCGCCTCCGGCCAAGGCCCGGCCCTCGCCGCTGGCCTCGAAGGCTTCAAAAACAAAGCCAGTGTAGTAGGCCAGCCCGCGCACGATCCCAAGATCGATCTGGATAAAGTCGCCGGCACCGGCAGCCTCGACGTGGCGCAGCAGTTGCTCCCAATCCGCAATGCGGGCCTGGGCCTGGCTGGCGAGATCGCCCTCCAATGGTAAATTCTCCATATACGCGCGCAGCGTCGGGAAGTCCCGAATCGCGATGGCCACCTCAATGCGCTCCAGAAAGCCTTCGGCGCCCTCACCCATGATCGCGACCAGCTTCTCGACCGTTTTTGCGCGCTCGGTCCGCTCCAATTTATCGATGATACCCAGCACCTGGGCACTCCCCGACTCGTCGAGCCCTTCGGCGGCCAACATCAGCAGCCAAAGATCACGGTCGCTCAGGCGCACTTTGAAGTCCTGCTGATTCAGCCCGAAGGCTTGCAGGGTCTGGCAGAGCAATGCGATCAGCTCACCGTCGGCCGCCGGGCCCGGCTCACCGAAGATGTCGACATTGAACTGATAAAAGGCCCGCAGGCGCCCTTTCTGGGGGCGCTCATAGCGGTAGTGCTCCCCGATATTAAACCATTTGACCGGGCGCTTCAGGCTGTTGGCCTTGGCCGCAATCAAGCGGGCCAGCGAGGGCGTCATCTCCGGGCGCAGGGCCACCGCCCGACCGCCCCGGTCTTCGAAGTTGAAGAGTTGCCCGACGATCTCCTCGCCGGACTTCTCGATGTAGAGTTCGAGTGGCTCCAGCACCGGCGCATCATACTCCAGAAAGTTGAAAGCGCGGGCTACCTGCCGCCAGCGACTAAAGACATGGTTGCGGCGGGCGCAGGATTCGGGATAAAATTCTCTAAAACCGGGTAGCGTTTCAAATTGCATCGATATCCATGTCCTTTAAGGTCGCCTTCAACTCCTTGCCGGCTTTGAATTTGATGACAGCACGCCTCGGGATCACCACATCGGTTTCCGGCTTATTCGGATTGCGCCCGATCCGGGACTTGCGGATCTGCACCTCGAAGACGCCAAAATTACGCAACTCGACGTTACGCCCCTCGCTCAGGGCATTGGCGATGGCATCGAGCGTGAGTTGCACAGTCTCCCGCACTTCTTTTTGCGGAAAATTGGTTTTATCATAGATATCGAGAACGATATCGCGTTTTGTTAGATTATTGGACATCCTGAAATTACTGAGTGAGCTTGCGAAAATTGAAAAACAAAAGTTACTGCCAATGTGATACTTCGGATCGTGAAATACTGTCAAACTAGAAAATATGAGTGAAAAAGAACCCCCCAACCCTTTCGAGGAAATTCAGCGGCAATTGAAAGAATTGTTCAAGGATTCAAATGTAAAAGTGTCTGCGCACAACTTCTCGGAGGCCGATCCCTTTGGCGACGACGAGTCCGAAGGCCCCGGCGAGACGCCGGAGGCCCCTGACTCGGACGCTCAAGCACTGGAAAATATCCGCAATTTTCACCTCAAACCCAAGGAAATTCGCGACTATTTGAATCGTTTCGTCATCCGCCAGGATGAGGCCAAAAAAGTGCTCTCGGTCGCTATCTGTGACCACTACAATCATGTGCGGCAGACCCTGGCCGGAGAAGCGGGCGAGGCCACCGAGTACAGTAAACAAAATCTCCTCTTCCTCGGGCCGACCGGTGTGGGCAAGACCTACCTGATGAAGAGCGTGGCCCGGCTGATCGGCGTGCCCTTTGTCAAAGCCGATGCCACCAAGTTTTCCGAGACCGGCTATGTCGGCTCCGATGTGGAAGACCTCGTGCGCGATCTGGTCAAGGCCGCCGATGGTAATATTGAACTGGCCGAAAAAGGCATCATCTTTGTCGACGAAATTGATAAAATCGCCAGCGAGGCCGGGGCCGGGGGACGCGATGTCTCCGGCCGCGGCGTGCAGATCAACCTGCTCAAACTGATGGAGGAGACCGAGGTCAACCTCTTCAGCCCGACCGATATGATGTCCCAAATGCAGGCCGTGATGGAGATGCAGCGGGGGGGCAAGCCGAGGCGCAAATCGATCAACACCAAGAATATTCTCTTCATCGTCAGCGGTGCCTTCGACAAACTGGCCGAGTCGATCAAGAAACGGGTCTCGCAAAACGAGCTGGGCTTTGGAGCCACTGTCTCCGCCAAAGACGAGGATCTCTCCGCCTACCTCCAACTCGCTGAGACAGGTGATTTTATCAAATACGGTTTCGAGCCCGAGTTCATCGGTCGCGTGCCAGTCCGCTGTGCCTGTAGCGCCCTGAGTGCCGCCGATCTGGCCCATATCATGACGACCTCCGAGGGCAGTGTGCTGCATCAGTACCGCGACGACTTCCGCGGCTACGGCATCAACTTTGACATCACGCCCGAAGCCATCGTGGCCATCGCCGAAAGCGCCAGTAAAGAAGGCACCGGTGCGCGGGGCATTATGACCGTACTGGAGCGCATTTTCCGCGACTACAAATTCGAACTGCCCTCCACCGCGATCAAACACTTCGAGGTCACGACCGGGATGATCGAAAACCCGGCGGCCTGCCTCCAGGCCCTCAAAGCCAAAAATGCCCACCTGCAACAGGACGTCTGGGAGAGCGATGTGAAACGCTTCGCCAAAGCCTTCGAAAAAACGCACGGCTTTACCCTCGAATTCAAGCCGCTCGCGGTCGAGGCCCTCATCATCGAAGCCAGCGAAAAAGACCGGACCATCCAGTCACTCTGCGAAGAAAAATTCAAAGACTTCGAGCACGGCCTCAACATCATCCACCGCAATACCGGGCAAACTGTCTTTAAACTGGGCAAACTGGCCATTGCAGACCCCGATAAAGAACTCTCCAAATGGGTCGTTCGCTGCATCGAAAGCACCAAAGAAAAATAGCCGATGCCTGAAGGGAGCGCAGTCAATACCATGTTCGCCGGCATCGCCGGGCGTTACGACCTGGCCAATCACCTGCTGAGCGGGGGGATCGATTTTTACTGGCGGCGGGTCCTGACCCGAATGGTGCAGCGCACCGCCCCCCGGGAAGTGGTCGACCTGGCCACAGGTAGCGGCGACGTAGCCTTCAAGCTGCGCGACCGCTTGGGCGGGCAAGTCCCCGTCACGGGCCTCGATTTCTGCG
>REBV01000243.1 GCA_007692545.1 Puniceicoccaceae bacterium | reverse complement strand
CTTTCTACTCTATGATCACATCGGAGGGCTCAACACACTGTTCAATGGTATGGCAACCGGTGCCAAGATAGTTGTACCTGTGTCACGAGACCCTCATGTAGTTGCTCATGCCATCGAAACCCACAAAGTTAAATTATTGCCGGCATCGCCCACTTTCTTGAACTTATTTCTTCTGAGTGGTGCCCCCGAAAGCTATGATCTTTCCAGCCTAAGATTTGTCACGTATGGCACCGAACCGATGCCCGAAAGTGTACTGAAACGACTCAACGAGAAGCTTCCTGATACTACATTTATTCAAACTTTCGGAACCAGCGAAACAGGAATATCACAAACGATTAGTCGCTCCTCCAAAAGCAATTTGATCAAGTTTGACGACCCGAAGACTGAGTTTAAAATCGTTGACGAGGAACTCTGGATACGCTCCAAAAGCCAAGTCCTCGGTTATTTAAACCATGAGATGTCTCGTTTCACGCAAGACGGCTGGTTTATGACAGGCGACATTGTCAAAAAAGCTGACGATGGATTTTTAATGATTGTGGGTCGTCGGGAGGAATTAATTAATGTCGGTGGAGAGAAGGTGACTCCCTCTGAGGTGGAGAACATCCTATTGGAAATACCTGAAGTAGCGGACTGTTTAGTCTATGCCCAAGATAACCTGATTACCGGTCAAAACGTTGCCGCAAAAATCGTTCCAGCTGGAAAAGCTGATTTAAAAACATTGAAGCGTTTAATTAAACAACATTGTCGCCAGCGTCTCTCCGCCTACAAAGTTCCCGTTCGTATAACCCTAGCCGAGGGCGAAATTTTCGGTAGCCGTCACAAAAAAACACGCGTCCAATAAAGTATTAGCCCGAATGGCACTTAGTTAAGCTAGGTTGTCGAGGATTTTCATGGGTGGATTTTCCGATCGGAAGTGTTCGAAGTATTCGTGCCTTGGTTTCTGTAACCAGCGGGTGCATTTTGGTCTTCGTTTTACTCTTCGTGGTTCGCAGCATCTCCATGCCCAGGGTGGTCTTGATGTAACGGAAACGCACTTCGATTTCCCAGCGGTGAAGATACAGCGAAGCGACTTCTTCAGCCGGATAGGCTTTCGGGTCGAGTAGCGTGGTCGCGATGTAACGTGTTTTCTGCCGACCTTCCCTGCCCGGCTGGCAACGGGTCAGGCGCACGGTCATCGCCTCGGGCAACGCTTCAATGAAGTGTTGCTGTAAATCAAGAGTCCCATCGATCAATGACTGCCGTTTTTGGGCAATCAGGGACATTTCATCTGAATCGCTAAGTTGTTAAGCCGAAACAAATTTTCTAAAATCTGAGCGGGCCCCGTAATGTTGGACAGGTTGCATACTAAAACTAAAGTAAAGCAACCAATGAAAAAGAGACGTAAATTCACCGCCGAGTTCAAGAGCAAAGTAGCGCTGGAGGCGCTACGCGAGCAACACCCGATCCACGAGATCGCCAAACGCTACCAGGTCCACCCGAGCCAGGTGGCCGAGTGGAAAAAAGCACTGCTTGGGAGTGCGAGCAGCGTGTTTGAGAGCGAACGTTCGAAGAAGGACGATGGCTTCAAGCAGAAGCTCAAAGAGGACCGCCTCTACAAGCAGATAGGCCAGCTCCAAGTGGAGGTGGATTTTTTAAAAGACAGCTGTGACAAGCTTGGCATCATTATCCCGGAGGATGAGCTTCGTTGAAGCGCAAAGGCCGATGAGTATCAATAAACAGTGCAAATTGTTGGGCGTGCCGCGCTCCAGCTACTACCATAAGCCCAAGCGCAAGGAGGGCTTGTTCAATGAGTTGCTGATGCAGGCAATCGACCGCATCTATATGGAAGAGCCGACTTACGGCAGCCGCCGGATTCGCGACGAGTTGCAGAAGCTCGGTTACGATGTCGGGCGCAAGCGTGTTAGGCGGCTGATGCCTGTGGCTAAAAACGCCGTCCCGCATCATCGGATACATTAACAGCGAAAGCAATTCACTCGAGAGAGACGGATGGTACCGCACCGGTGATCTAGTCGAAACGGACGATGATGGACGCCTCCGCATCATCGGCCGCCTGAGTGAAACGATCAATGTGGGCGGCCAAAAAGTAAATCCGCTTGAGATCGCTGAGATGCTGCAGGAAATACCCGGCATTGAAGCCGTACATATTTACAAAGCGGACGACCCGATCACGGGGCATAAAGTCTGTGCCAGAATTGTGACCTCGGATGCGCGCGATGCACTCACTTGGAAACGAACCATCAGAAATCATTGCCGGAGCAAACTCGCCCCCTGGAAGATTCCCAGTCGTATTGTTATCAGTGATCAGCTGAGTGTGACAGCCCGGTTAAAGCATTCGGTTGAATAAACTTTCTTCAGAATTTGGTAAGGATTGCCTGAGCCATTCGATTGTTAGGCTCACTCAAGTATAAATCCAATCAAACGAAAGAGATGCCAATGAAAAATAAATTTCTCGCACTCGCTGCTATCGTAGCACTCCCGTTTACAGCACTTGCTTATGGCTACGGAGACTCCAAAGCCAAGGCTGACATCGTCGATACCGCTGTAGCCGCCGGTAGCTTCAACGCACTTGTCGCCGCCGTGCAAGCTGCCGGCCTAGTCGATACGCTCAAGGGCGAAGGACCTTTCACCGTATTCGCACCGACTGATGAAGCCTTTGCTGCACTGCCTGCTGGTACGGTTGAGAGCCTGCTCCTGCCTGAAAACAGGGAGATGTTGGTTTCAATACTCACCTACCATGTCATTGCTGGTAAGGTGAAGGCCAAAGATGTCACTACCGGCGAAGTGCCCACAGTAAATGGCGAAAAGGTAACGATCATTGCCTCCGAGGCAGGAGTGACTATTGATGCCGCTAATGTCATTAAAACCGATGTATGGGCCAGCAATGGCGTCATTCATGTGATTGATGCAGTCATTATCCCCACCGGAGGATAAAATTTCGACCAGTAAAGCATTGATACAAGCGCTCTCCACCCGAGAGCGCTTTTTTATGCATCAACAGTCAGCCAGGCAATCGTCGCGCCCCACCCTCCCTCATTCTGATCGGCGAGTTGAAATTTGGATACGCGCGGGTCTTTGCGCAGGAGGGCGTGCACCGTTTCCCGCAGGGTGCCAATCCCCTTGCCGTGGATGATACGGATGCGCATAATATCTTTTTCCAGGCACAGGCCAATGTAGTCCGGCACCAGCTCCCCCACTTCGGAAGGACGGAAGGTATGCAGGTCCAGTTCACCGTTGATTTCGAATTCTATGGGATCTTCGTCACTCATTCTTTTTGGGCGCTACTGAAGCGCCATTCCTCGGGTAGATTACAGAGTCCTGCTTTCACAGGGTTTTGGTGGATGTAGCTAATCACATCACGAAAATGCTTCTCATTACGCACGTAACGATCCCAATACTCAGGATGCCACAACGGCGAACTGTCAACCGCAGAGCAACTCGGGAGAGTTGCGGTCCCGGGATCGCGAATCTCCGTATTCGCTCCCCTATCTGATGCAGAGCAACTCGGGAGAGTTGCGGTCCCGGGATCGCGTTCCGAGCGAAGCGACAAGACCGGGCGCGAAGCGGACCGGACCATCTCCGTATTCGCTCATCCTATCTAACGCAGAGCAACTCAGGAGAGTTGCGATCCCGGGATCGCGAATCTCCGTATTCGCTCATCCTATCTAACGCAGAGCAACTCAGGAGAGTTGCGGTCCCGGATTACTCCTTCGGCAAAGTAGGCATCTTTTCAATGGCAACAGGCTCTGGCAGCGGATCGGGTGAGGCACTGTCCAGATCCTCAAACTTGCGAGCCGTCACCAACAATCGACTCTCCACTGAACTGATCGCTTTATTATAGTGCCCCACGGTCTGATCGAGGCTCTTGCCCAACTTGCTGAAATGCCCGGTGACCACGCCGATCCGCTCATAAAGCTCCTTCCCCAGAGCGCTGATCTCCTTGGCCTCGCGGGCAATCGCCTCCTGCTGCCAACCGAAGGCAATGGCTTTGAGCAGCGCAATCAAAGTGGTGGGTGTGGCCAGGATGACTTTATGATCCACCCCGAGTTCAATCAGCGTGGGGTCTTGCTCCAGGGCGGCGCTGAAAATCGTTTCGTTGGGGATGAAAAGCACGACAAACTCGGGCGTGTTGTCGAACTGTGTCCAGTATGACTTGGCGGAGAGCCCCTTGATATGATCACGAATATGCCGGGCATGCGCCTTCATCCGAACAGTCTGCAGCTCGGGATCTTCCGCTTCGAGCGCATCGAGATAGGCAGCCAGCGGCACTTTGGAGTCGACCACGACCTGGCGGCCATTGGGCAGATTGATCAGCATGTCGGGGCGCTGCCGCTGGCCATCACCGGTGCCGACCGAGGCCTGCTCCAGGAAGTCGACCCGGTTGATCATGCCCGCCATCTCGACCGTGCGGCGCAGCTGCATCTCCCCCCACTGACCACGCACTTGAGGGGCGCGAAGTGCTTGCACGAGACTGCCTGTGGTCTTGCTCAGCTGCACCTGCGATTCGGCCAGATGCTGAAGTTGCTGCTTCAAGCCGGCCTCCGTCTGGGTGCGGCGTTCTTCGATTTTTTCGACGCGCTCGTTAAAGGCCTTCAAAGCCAGGCCAACGGGCTCGACCGTTTTATTGATCGCTTCCTGCCGCTTTTCCAAGTCACCCTTGGCGCCCTCCTGGTATTTCTCAAGGGTGGTCTTGGCCAGGTTTAGAAAAGACTCATTGTTCTTGGAGAGTGCCTCAGAGGACAGCACCTTAAAACTATCCTGAAGTTTGATTTGAGCGTCTTGCAGCAGTGCAAGTTTCTCGTTCGCAGCCGTCATCTCAGCCTCGCGTTGAGCTTGAAGGCGGGCCAGGGCCTCCCGTGTCTTTCCGTGTGCGTTGTTGAGCAAAAAGTAAACGAGCCCTGCGCCGATTAACAAGCCTGCAGCAAATACGATGATCAGTTCCATAAGTTTTTAGCATGGGCGCAATTCTGCGAGTCTGGCAATCGCAGAGTCACGGCCCGTCCTAATCGTAAAATACCCGATCCAAAAACAAGCCCTTGGCAGGCGCGGTCACGATGCGGTGGGTGCGTTGCCGGGATTCGAGGATCGCGGCTAGGTCGTCCGGGGTGAGCCGCCCACGCCCGACCGCATAGAGTGCTCCGGCAAAGCTACGTACCATCCGGTAGAGAAAGCCACTGCCCTCCGCTTCGAGCCGGACATGTCTGCCGCGCTGCTCCATATCCAGTCGCGTGACCGTCTTAATCGGGTTGGGGTCGCCGTCCTTCCCATGGCTGGCGCTGTAGGCGGTGAAATCGTGCTTGCCAACGAGGACATCGGCAGCGGCCTGCATCATCGGCACATTTAGGGGCAGATCCCGGCAGGCCCAGACATAGCGGTCCTCCACCGGGTCCGCACGCCCGAGATAGTAGCGATACAAATAGCGCTTACTTTTCACCGAGAAACGGGCATGGAAGTCGTCCCCGACCACTGCAACGGAATTTATCCGGAGCGAGGTCGGCAGGATGGAATGGAGCGCGCGTATCAGTTTTTCCGGCTCGTGCCCCCAGTCGGCATCGAAGTGAAAACATTGCCCCCGCGCATGGACCCCGGCATCCGTCCGACCGCTCCCCTGAATCTGTATCGGTCGGTCAAAGATACGGGAGAGCGCAGCCTCGATGTGATTCTGCACGGCAAGGCCGCCGGGTTGGCGCTGCCAACCGTCAAAATCGGTGCCGTCGTAGGCGCAGATACATTTCCATCGCATTGCGGAAGGATACTTGCCAATGCTGGCTCAAATGCAAGGCTCGGGAGGATGTACGCACTGGAACTTTGGCAATACAGTTTGATCGCTCTCGGCGCGTTCCTTGTCGGCCTGGGCAAGGGCGGCCTGCCAGGCGTGGGCAACATTACCGTGGTGCTGATGGCCCTTGCGCTTCCGGCAAAAGCATCGGTCGGCATCCTGCTGCCCATTTTGATTTCAGCCGACATCATTGCGGTGATTATCTACCGCCGCCATGCCGAGTGGCGCTACATCGTTAAGCTGGCCCCTTCCATGATCGTGGGGATTGTGCTGGGCTACCTCATCTTCAGTCGCGTTGATGATGGGCAGGTGCGCTTTCTAATTGGCGCGATTCTATTGGGCATGACGGCTATTCATTTTTATCGAAAATGGCTGCGCCGCCACGCCTCGGAGGCAGACACCCTGCCCCAAAACCCGGCCTTTATCGGCGGCACTGGAATCCTCGGTGGCTTTGCCACGATGGTCGCCAATGCCGCCGGCCCCGTGGCGGCACTCTACTTCATTGCCTCCGGCCTCCCGAAGTATGCCTACATCGGCACCTCTGCATGGTTCTTTCTACTGGTGAACCTCTTTAAAGTGCCCTTCATGGTGGATCTGCAGATTATTGATTTTGCCTCGATTCAGTTCAGCGCCAGCTTCATGCTGTTCTCTGTTTTGGGTGCAGTGATCGCCCCGCTCCTGGTCAAACATATCAACCAAAAGGTCTTTGAATTTTTAATCTGGTTTTTTGTCATCGTGGGCGGCTTAAAACTTATTATCCCTTAAACCATGGCCAATAAATCGACACGCAAACTTTGGGCCGCACACCTTGCCAGCGGCGGACAAAAAAAGTCGCCCCGCACACAGGCCAGCGTGACCCTGGGAAAAGCCTTTCGCGGCCGCGTGCTGGGGATCGACCCCAGCTTGCGTGGGAGCGGCTTCGCTGTGCTCGACTATGGTGCCGATGGCACCGCACGCATTCTGGAAGCTGCCACCCTCAGCCTGAAACCAAAGCTCTCGATGGCCGAGTGCCTGGGTGCCATCGGTAACCAAGTCGAGGATTTCCTCAACCAGCACTCCGTCGATCACGTTGCCGTGGAGCAAACCATCTATGTGCAGAACTTCCAAACCGCCCAGATCCTCGGGGCCGCCCGCGGGGCCGCCATCGCCGCAGCAGCCATGCGCGGACTACCGGTCTTTGAATATGCGCCTCTGCGGGTCAAGCAAGCCGTCGTCGGGATGGGGCGTGCCAGTAAAGAGCAGGTCGCACGCACCGTGCAGAGCTTAACCGGCACCAATTTTGAGCTTCGATTCGACGAATCGGATGCTGCAGCCGTCGCACTTTGCCACGCATTTACCTGGCGCGCAGACTGAGCCGAAAACGAATACAGCTCACTGTTCTAGATACATCTCCAAGGCATACCAGCTCTCAATGAATTCTTCTGTCTGATACAGACACTCCGCTTTCCAATAATGCAACGATTTGGGTGCCTGCTCGGACTCGAGCATCGTTTCAACTACGACCAGTGCCTGCTCAAAGTCTTCGTCCTGCAAGTGGACATAGAGTAGCGCCATGCCTTTACTTAAATCGCCCGGCTGAACGACGAACTGACGCGACAGACGAGCCAAAGCACTCGCATCCAAGTCAACCGGTGGGACTGTCGGCACTTCCAGATTTCTTCGGATCGTCTCGACCGCTTGCTGGAAGTTTGCCTGATTCTTATACACGAGCGCTCTCAACCACCATTCATTTTCCAAATTGCCCTCTTGTAAATCCAGATATTCTTGCGCCGAGCTCAAATCACCGTGCTCGATCCAATTTTCCACGATTCGGCTGCGCTGGCCAGGGGTAAACATGGAAAGCGCAGCGTCCTTGGCCAAGTCACGTCTCAACTCACGCGTTAAGTCCTCGCCTCTCAGGAACTCAAGTAAAGCTGAGCGATAGCCAACATCGATTTCGGACAAGCGGGCAAGGCCGATCAAAATGCCTGGATGCTCTATGGTCGAGGCCAGCATGCCTTGGAAAGTCTCCTCTCTCTCAACCAAGTCCAGAGACAGCGCAGCTTCCCAAGCTAAAAGTGCCCTTTCGTTATCGTAGCCCAACCAGGCAACACCCTCAGAAAATCGGACCTCCCCTGAAAGCGGATCCGCAAAGCGTGCACGTTCGAAATCCGCCGCCACCTCATCACGACTACCGCCCATAGCCAGCGTGAGTTGAGCCCGCTGCGAATAAGCATTCCAATCCAGAGGACGCATCTGAATCCAGTCACTGGCGATACTTTGCGCTGTACTGAAATCCTCGACCGAAGCTCGATCCGCCAGTCGTTTCTGCAAATACGTATACTGGACGCTGGAGTGAAAAGGCCAACTTAAAGAACCGGCCACAATCCAAATCAAGCCTGCGCCACATAAAATAACGCCCGACACCCGCCACACCCAGGGCTTAATGTAGGACTCTCTGCTAGCGCCACGTGGTAACAGGAGCGCTGCAAAAAGTAAACCAGCATAAAGCGTCCCGGGATGATGCATCGGTACATCAACCAACGAAAGCCCGAGGAAAATAATAAGCCCCAGTAGAGCCAACCTGCGATAGAAGGCACTCCCCCCCTGATTAAATCCACGACAACGTTGGAAGTAAATACCCAGGAGAGCGACCAACAAAATCAATGCAAGTAATCCGCCCTCCGCAGCGAGCCACAAAAAATCACTTCCTGGATGCTCAATCAGTCGACCCGCCTGAGTCGCCCCTCGATACTGTGGAAATACAGCTGAGAAATTCCCCAAACCAACGCCGCTCAAGGGCGCATCCAGGATCATGGAAAGAGTATCCCGGGACAAATCTGCCTCGACCGCACCCGCCGTTTGCAGGTCTATTTTGGCAGCTGATCTGAAATCCTCCCCATCACGTTCACTCATCCAAAACAAAAGCCCAAAGGCCAACAGCATCAGCGGTAAACCGATCCTGCAGAACCGCGGCAAACGCTCAAAACATAGACTCCAGACCAACCATAAAAACACCCCGAAATAATAAAGAACCAAACCATCACGTGCCTCGCCCACGTATAGCGCAGCAAAGCAAAGCGTGGACGCAGCGAATCCAAAAAGCGGCATGGCCAAGCGATGCCGGACCCCCTCAAAGGCATAGGCGAAGGTTAAAATCCCCCCCAGGGCAAAGAAATTGGCCCTCTGACTGGCCTCCAGGAAAAATCCGGAAGCAGTGCTACCATCCATTTCTATACTATAGAATCCCAATAAATGCCCTTGGACTACCCAAGCCGCTGAAACAATCAGCAGGATCGATAAACCAAAAAAGAGACGGCGACGGCCGGAAAAATTTATCGGCCACTGCAGGGCCGCGTAGAACCAAACCATGCCGGACAGAACACAGAGAAAGCTCTCTAAACTCGCCCTGGGCTGAATCGAGAGCGATAGCGGTAGTTGGAT
>REBV01000241.1 GCA_007692545.1 Puniceicoccaceae bacterium | reverse complement strand
AGCTGGCTCAAAGATACTTTTGTGCCAACCGTGGGCAAGCGGGGTGCAGCCATTATCGCCGCCCGCGGAGCCTCCTCGGCGGCCTCGGCGGCCAATGCGGTAGTCGATACCGTACGTGACCTGATCACGCCAACCCGGGGCGATTTTCATAGCGTCTGCGTTCTTTCCAAAGGGGAGTATGGCACTCCGGCAGGCTTGATCACCTCGCTGCCGATCAAAATTGACGCCATCGGAAACTGGCGCGTGGTCGAAGGCATTCAGCTGACTGATTATGCCAGAGAGCAAATCAAAGCGTCCAACGACGAACTGCTGGAAGAGCGCAGTGTCGCCTTCGGGCAACTTGGTTTGACTGTTTAGCGAGCCTGACGTATTAGTGACTCAAACTGCTCCGATGGTTTTGAGCATGGACGCGATATAGGGAATGAGCTGTTTCTTGCGGCTGACGATGCCGGGAAGCTCGTAGATGTTGCTCTGCCCGCGCTGGGGGTAGTTTATGGCTGATTGCAGCTCCTCATTACCTGCTGCGACCAGCAGGGAATCCTGAGTATTAATGTCAGTTACCAGTAAGAAGCTGAAAAATAGGGCCTCCTCTTTACGATAGGCTTCGAGTGCTTGGCCCAGGGCATCTTCGTTGATCCAAAAATTGTCGAAACCCAGCTCTTCGATTTGAGAGACGGAATAGCGGAGCTCACCGGCTTCGTAAGTCTTGCAGTCCGAGCGAATGACTTCTTCCGGCTTGCTGTTGACCACGACTGAGCCAGCTGAGAAAATGAGGTCTGACAGCACTTTGGGCTCGATGCCAGCGATGGGCGACAACCAGTCGAGCAATTCGCCCTCCAGCGGAGTCGTGGTGGGGCTGTTGAGCATGAGGGTGTCTGAGATAATGCCAGCCATCATGATACCGGCAATATTGGCTGTGGGGCTCAAGCTATCTGCACGGAAGAGGTCAGCTATAATCGAGCAAGTCGAGCCGACCGGGCGATTGATAAACAGAATCGGCTGATCTGTCGGGATATTGCCCAGTCGGTGGTGATCCAGTATCTCGGTGATCTGCACTTGGTTGGCGCCTTTTACGGCTTGACCGAGTTCGTTGTGATCGACCAATGCGATCCGCGTTTGGCTGGGCTTGAGTATATCACTCTTGGAGAAAACCCCGATCAACTGCTTTGAGTCGTTAACCACCAGATACAGCGGGTCATTATTGCTGGCGATACGGCGTTTGACCGATGCGATGGTGTCTTCTGAGCTGAAACAACTGACGTCTGGAGCAATCAAACTGTCAATATGTGTGGCGGTGCGAATGATCCAGGAAGTGGTAGCTGAATCGTAGGGGCTGACAATCAGGCAGACTTTGCGCTCCTTGGCGCGTGCAACCACTTCTTCATCCACCTCCAGATTTCCAGTGATGACTAGCATCCGCACGCCCAACTGTAAGCAGCGTTCCTGAATATCCCAACGGTCACCAACAATGATAATACTACTCTCGGAGGCAAGGCGCTGTTCTTTATGGTAATTGCCGAACGAGCGGATGTCCATCGCAGCGATACGCACGTAAAGTTCCTCCAACTGGTCGATTCGCTCTGCATGCAGCACACGGGCATGCAGCGAATCCACGATCGACTGCACCGTCGTCTTTACCCGCCGCATCGCCTTGGCTTCACGTGCTTTAGGGATAAAAAAATCACCCAGTTGGAAAATGGAAACCAGACCCTCGATCTGTCCGGCACTATCCACCACCGGGAGCGCACGCACATCGTGACGGTCGATCAGTTCAAGTGCCTCGGCACAGGTGCTTTGGCGAATCACTGTTTGCACCTTCGACTGCATAATGTCTGCAATCCGTGGCGTTACATCCCCAATAAAGCGGGGTGCGGGGGTTTTGAAGCGCTCGAGTATGGCCTCGACACGCGCGTTGCTATTGCCGCAGCGCGCCGCCACGTATTCCGTCTGGCCGACGGCGTGCTTGTACGCCTCGTAGGCGAGCGCTGAGCAAATAGCGTCCGCGTCCGGGTTCTTGTGGCCAAATATGTATATGGGATTGGGCATAAATATGAGTCGTTAACGATATAATTAGATTTCATATGATAGAATGCGCAAGCCAGCATTTTTACATGCTGGAAACCTCGACCCTGCGCAATCCAGGGCTTTTTGAGTCTATTTGGGAGCTTTTTTTGAAAAAGATGAATTTTTTCGAAATCGGGGATTGACGAAAGTGATTTGGACCTCTTTTTTCCGTCGCTCGCTTCCCATTTGAGGCGATCACACACATTTTTTTAACTCTCTAACGCAGGTCTAGCAAACGGAGCCTCTGTTCCACCTGCCAATTAGTATTATGAACGTAGCCCTACTTGGTAAAAAGATAGGAATGACACAGGTATTCGACGGTGAGAACCGTCTGGTGCCAGTGACTGTCATTGAAGCAGGACCCTGCCCAGTCACGCAGATTAAGTCCTCCGAGAAAGACGGATACAATGCCGTCCAGATCGGTTTCCGTCCTCAAAAAGAGCATCGTCTCTCTAAAGCGGCTCTGGGCCACTTTAAGAAGGCGGGCGTCGAGCCTGTGGCCGAGCTGCAGGAGTTTCGTATCCAGGGCGACGCCGATGTGAACGTCGGCGACCTGCTTACGGTCGAGCGATTTGAGGCCGGTCAAAAGATCGATGTCATCGGCACTTCCAAGGGGCGTGGTTTTCAGGGCGTGGTCAAGCGCTATGGTTTCGCCGGGGGGCCCGCTTCTCACGGCTCCATGTTCCACCGCCGCGGTGGTTCCTACGGCATGTGCCAGTGGCCCGGCCACGTGATCAAGGGCAAAAAGATGCCCGGTCATATGGGTGATGTGCGCCGCACGGTGCAAAATCTCGAGATTGTTCAAGTCATCGCCGAAAAGAATCTGATCCTGGTCAAGGGCAGCATTCCCGGTTCGCGTGGCACCCTCGTTACTGTCCGCACAGCGGTTAAAACCAAAAAGGCGCAGGCGTAAGCTGAGCGACGAAAGGACCTAACAAGATGAAACTTAAAGTGTATACAGCCGACGGAACGCAAAGTGAAGAGAAAGACTTCGCCCAGTTTCCGGTTCTCGAAGGTGACAAAGGGGTGGCAGCGCTGCGCCAAGTCGTCCTTGCTCACCAAGCCAACGCCCGCCAAGGCACCGCTTCGACCAAGACCCGCGCGGAAGTGCGTGGCTCCGGCAAGAAGTTGTTCCGCCAAAAAGGCAGTGGCACGGCCCGCCAGGGCTCCCGCCGCGTGCCGCATCAGCGTCACGGTGGTATTGCTCACGGCCCCAAACCCCGCGACTTCTCGCAAAAGATCAATCGCAAGATGAAGACACTGGCTTTCCAGCGCGCTCTGTTTGAGCGGGCGAACGAAGGCGGACTCTCCGTCATCGAAGCATTTGAAGTGGAGGCGCCCAAGACCAAGCTTTTCAATCAAGTCCTGACGGCGGTGCTTCCGACCCGCGGCAAGGTATTGATTGTTGACGATCAATTTGAAAACAACGCCGCTCTGGCTGCCCGCAACATCGAAGGGGTCTCCCTCTCCGAAGCCGGTAATCTGAGCACACTCGATGTCGTGCGCTATCGTCACATCATTGTGAGTGCCAAAGGCATCGAAACCATCATCGCACGTGCTCAAGGCAACCCAGCCGCAGAAAGCACCAACGGAGCTGAGTCATGATTATAGCTGATAAAATTTTACTCGAATACCGCGTCACTGAAAAAGCAGCAAATCTCTCTGCTAATTTCAACCAGTATACTTTCCAAGTCGCACCGACGGCGAACCGCATCGAGGTCGCCCGTGCTGTGGCCAAGACCTTCAATGTGGAAGTGACCAAGGTAAACATTCTTAACAAAAAGCCCAAAGTAAAGGCCGACCGCTCACGCCGCGGTAAGGTCGGCACCAAAGGCGGCCACAAAAAAGCTATCGTGACTCTGAAAGAGGGCGATAAGATCGAACTCGTTTAAGCACGAAGGGACCCAATATCATGCCACTCGTAGATTCCAGACCTTTGACTCCTGGCCAGCGTTTCCTTACCCGAAACAAGCAGGACGTCTCCAAGAAAAAGCCTGAGCGCCGCCTCGTCACGCGTGTGCACGACAAGCAAGGCCGTAACTGCTATGGCCGCATCACTTCGCGCCGTCGTGGTGGTGGTCACAAGCGCCTTTATCGCATTATCGATTTCCGCCGCGAGAAGCTCGACATCCCTGCCAAAGTGCAAGCGATTGAGTATGACCCGAATCGCTCGGCCAATCTGGCATTGCTGGCCTATGCCGACGGTGAGAAGCGTTACATCCTCGCGCCCCGTGGCGTGCAGGCAGGGGACACCCTGCTCAGCACCAACAACCGCGTCGAGTTTGCTCCCGGCTATTGCCTCCCATTGGCGATCATTCCACCAGCCACGAAGATCCATGCGATCGAGTTGCACCCCGGTCGAGGCGCGCAAATCGCCCGTTCGGCCGGTCAGTCGGCGCAACTTGTGTCAGTCGATGGTGAGCGTGCTACAGTCAAGATGCCGTCCGGTGAAATTCGTTTTCTGAATGCCCGCTGCCGTGCCACGATTGGAACGGTGGGTAATGTGGAGCACGAGAACCAGAGCCTGGGTAAAGCCGGCCGCAATCGCTGGTTGGGTCGCCGTCCCCGCGTACGTGGTGTGGCCATGAATCCTGTCGATCACCCAATGGGTGGTGGTGAAGGCCGCACCTCCGGTGGTGGTCACCCACAGTCGCCCTGGGGTCAGCTCTCAAAAGGCTTCCCGACTCGTAAGAAGTCCAACCCAACCAATTCTCAAATCGTCGTTCGTCGCAACGGTCGTCAATTGAAGAAAAGATAATTTAATCTAACCAGCTATGTCTCGTTCCGTAAAAAAAGGTTTCTTCGTCGATCCTCACCTGGCTAAAAAGGTGGAGGTCGCCCAGGCCAACAACGACCGCAAGCCGATCCAAACGTGGTCGCGCCGCTCCACCATCACGCCCGACTTCGTCGGCCTCAACTTCAACGTGCACAATGGCCGCAGCTTCCTGCCGGTCTACGTCACGGAAAACATGGTGGGTCACAAGCTCGGCGAGTTCGCGCCGACCCGCACCTTCAAGGGGCACCCGACCGGTAAATAGGCATTTTGCCAGTTCACCTTTCGCCATCCTTTCCGACTTTCATCTCGATTACGCCATGCAAATACTCCGCACATCACGTATCCTCGCTGCTTCACTCCTTTTCGGAGTGCTGGCACTGTCGGGTGCGGCTCGTGCTGAGGTTCCGGCTCCGGTCGAGGTGCCGGCCTTTGTCGCAGGCTCGCTCTTCAGTCCCAACGCCGCGTTTATTGCTGAGGTCATGCCGACCCTGGCTGCTGACGTCGTCATCCTGAGTGGCGGACTGGAACAAGGCCTCCGCCGGGGCATGGTTTGCCGCGTGACGCGTGGTCCCATGGAAATCGGCGAGCTCATCATCATCGAATCTCGTAGCGACCGCGCCGCAGGACTTATCCTCGAACTGGTCGAAGACTTCACCATCCAATCGGGCGACGTTGCCCGCATTAAAACCCTTCAAAACAGCTGAATCTCATGCAGGTCCAAGCCTACACCAAATACGCTCGTATGTCGCCCCGCAAGGTGCGCGAGATCACCAAGGCCATCCAAGGTCAGAACGCCGCCACAGCGGTTGAAATTCTTCGCTTCATACCGCGCAAGTCGGCTCGTCTCGTGAGCAAGACGCTGCAGTCGGCCATCGCGAACGCGGAGAACAACAACAACCTTTCATCGGATGCCCTCAAGATCGAGTCCGCCACCGTCGAGCAAGGTCCGACGTTTAAGCGCTTTCGCCCGGCAGCCCGTGGGTCGGCGCACCCTTACAAGAAGGCCACGAGCCACATCCGCATCATCCTCTCTGACGAGGCCTAATCCACTCCAAACCTCCGAGCGACTTTAACGACACCTACGAATTATGGGACAGAAAGTACATCCAACCGGCTTCCGCCTGGCAGTCACCCGCGATTGGGACTCACGCTGGTATGCCAACAAGAAGCAATTCCCTGAGTATATCAAGGAAGACCACACCATCCGCACCTTCCTGACGGAGAAGCTCCGCTACGCCTCCGTGCCCCGCATCTTTATCGAGCGCGCGTCCGGTCGTATCCGGGTAAAGATTTTTACCGCCCGCCCCGGTGTCGTCATCGGCCGCAAAGGTGCCGAACTGGATAAGCTCAAGGCTCAGCTGAATAAGAAGGTTAACAAAGACATCATGCTCGACATCCAGGAGGTCAAGCGCCCCGATCTGTCGGCACAGTTGGTGGCCGAGAACGTGGCCCTGCAGCTGGAGCGTCGGATCGCCTTCCGCCGTGCGATGAAGCGTGCTGTCCAAACCACCATGGCCATGGGTGCCGACGGTATCCGTATCCAGTGCGGCGGTCGTCTCGGTGGTGCTGACATCGCCCGCACCGAGCAGCAACGTCAAGGTCGAGTACCTTTACAAACACTGCGTGCCAACATCAACTATGGCTTCTCCGAAGCGAGCACCGTTTACGGTATCATCGGAGTCAAGTGCTGGATCTGCCTCCCTGAAAACGAAGACGTATAAGACCACGCAGACAGACGGCTCCACGATAAGCTCTTCGGCTCTCGTGATCATTTGTCCGAAGTCACCCTTTCTCATTCGCCCAACGAAACGAATTTAATTCCTCAACACTTTAAACACAGCGAACCATGGCACTTCTTCCATCACGCACAAAATACCGCAAGGTCCACAAGGGTCGTATCTACGGCACCGCGCAAAAGGGTAATACCCTGGCGTTTGGCGATTTCGGCATCCAATCCCTCACTCGTGGTCGCATGACCTCGCAGCAAATCGAAGCTGCTCGTGTCGCCATGACACGTAGCCTGAAACGTAAGGGCAAGGTTTGGATCCGTGTATTCCCGCACAAGCCAGTGACCAAGAAGCCTGCTGAAACCCGCATGGGTAAGGGTAAAGGCTCCGTGGAAAAATGGGTTGCCGTAGTCAAGCCCGGCACCATGCTCTTCGAAGTAGCCGGTTGCTCGGCCACTGCTGCCCGTGAAGCACTCCGCCTGGCCGACACTAAATTGCCTTTTTACTGCCGTTTCGTCTCTCGTGACGAAGGCTAAACCTTTATTAAGTAGGAGATCCTGCATATGAAAACCAAAGATATTCGCGAAATGTCCGAAGCTGAAATCGTAAAACAACTCCGTGATACCCGTGACGAGCGCGTCATCCTCCGCATGCAAAAGCAGACCGGTCAGATTGAGCACCCGCATCGTTTTAAGGAAATGAGCCGTCAAATCGCTCGTCTCGAAACCATTCTCAAAGAAAAGAAGTTGGCTTCCGCCAACGTCTAAGAACGTCCAAGCTCTTTAGCCATTTAAGTATATGGAAGCAACCGCCTCACGCAACTCCCGCAAGTCTCTAATTGGAACGGTCACCAGCCGCTCTGGTGACAAAACCATCAAAGTGACTTACTCCTACAAAGTGCCGCACCCTCTCTACAAAAAAGAGATTAAGCGCAAGACGGTTGTGCACGCCCATGACGAGAAAAACGAATGTGGCCTGGGCGACAAAATTGAAATTATGGAAACACGTCCGCTCAGTAAGATGAAGCGCTGGCGCGTGACCAAAGTGCTCGAAGTCGCACCTAAGCTCGGCGACGAGTAGTCGGCATCCGTGCCTTAGAACTTTTATAAATCCAGTAAGGAGATTTAGCTATGATTCAGATGAACAGCCGCGTATTTATCGCGGATAACACCGGCGCCAAATCCGCCGAGATGATCCGCCGCCTTGGCCAAAACAAGGACACCGCCGATGTTGGCGACGTCGTGGTTTGTGCCGTCAAGGAAGCGTCCACCGATTCCTCTGTGAAAAAGGGTGAGGTCGTCCGCGCCGTCGTGGTACGCACCAAAGCACCCGTTCGCCGGGCCGATGGCAGCTACCTTCGTTTCGATAGCAACGCAGTTGTTATCATCAATGCCGATGGCAACCCCAAAGGCACTCGTATCTTTGGCCCGGTCGCCCGCGAGCTCCGCGCCAAGTATATGAAGATCATTTCACTCGCACCGGAGGTTCTCTAATCATGGCACAAGCAATCAAACGCAAACAGGAAGTCGTCGTCATCTCCGGCGCGCACAAAGGCAAGCGCGGCAAGGTTCTTTCCGTTAAGAAAAACGAGCGCGTCCTGATCGAAGGTGTCAACCTGATCACCAAGTATGAGCGCAAGACCCAGGAAAACCCCGAGGGTGGCTCCGTCGAGCGCGAGTCTTCGATTCATTACTCGAATGTAATGAGCGCCGAAAAGTTCGACGCGAAGCAAAAGAAGTAGCCGATTTTTCGCAGAAAAATTTCAAGCAAAGGCGCGCCATCAAGGCGCGCCTTTTTTTTGTCGGGGGGATTCGAGCTGGGTCGTTCTTGGCGTAAAGCCAGGGTCGAGGTCGTGCGGCCGATTGCTCGACCGCACTCCTACAGACCCGTAAAGCCAGTCGCTACGAAGGTAGGTGTAACGATTTTAATAAATAGTACCCAATGGAGGCGGCTTAAGTCTTTGGGGTAGGGCGTAGACTTTCGACCTGTATGACAATTTGGGATGGTGACAAGTTCAGACCTCTAGAGAGAAGAAAAATCGTATTTAAACTGGGTTGCCGCAAACCACGTTCGCATAGCGAAATAAAATTTAATGAAATACCTGTTTGTGCCGAAAGGCTTTCTTGTGATAAGCCTAACTCCTTGCGGCGAATACGCAAAACTTCTCCGAATGCATTCTCAACTGAAGGGCTCTTTTTAGACACTCATCATTATATCAAATTAATAGATTACTTTTTTAACACCATAGTGGTAATTATTGTTGACTGGATTGGGTTGCTTACTTTTTCTCGGTCTGACCAACTCCTTCTCATCCTATCTTCCCCCACGACATCTTTGTCATGAAAAGACTCGCTTGTTTCCTATCTTTCACGCTCGCATGGACTTTAGCTCATGCGAGTGACGAAAACAGTGAGCTAACGCCGCTCACGAAAGCAGAGGCTAGCGCGATTATCACCCAGCAGATGGAGGATAAGGCGGTGCAAAAGGCCATACGCAAGGCCGAGCTCGAAGCCGTGCCAGCCATCGAGACTCGGGTGATCGAAAAGGACGGACACCGCTTAACCATTAACCGAGTTGCCCCACCGGAGGTAAAGGTAGTTTCACCGGTGCTCGACTCGGCAGGCCTATCGAATCAACTCACTACCGCCGAATTGGCGGCACTCATCGCCGCGCAACCGGAGCGTCAGTCAATCTCGCT
>REBV01000124.1 GCA_007692545.1 Puniceicoccaceae bacterium | reverse complement strand
CTCCACCAAGTCTCCGCTATCAACTAGAGCTAATCGACGCAGTTCAGAACACAGCACTGATGAACCTACCTCAGCTGAAAGATCTGAAAGAAAGCTTACAGGCTCAGCCTGATCCGATTAGTCAAATGGATACTGCCAATGAAAGAGCCGCCCGTATGGACCTACGTATTCATGGGCAAGGACCGACTGACGAACTCTGGACACACACGGGCTACGGACACTTTGAAATACGCAATGATCGTCTGGGCACGATACAGTTACTCGGGCCGCTCTCCAGACTTTTACAGAATACCTTGCTAAACTTCACTTCCTTCAGCTTGAACACGATGAGTGGGTATTTTCGCTATGAGGGGGATCAGGTTTACTTCGACCCCTTGCGGATCGACGGTCAACGCACACACATCCAGGCACCAGGCAGGCTGGGTCTGCAAGATCAATCCCTTGATGCTCGGGTTAGCGTCTCTTTGTTAGGCAATGTGGGCAATCCCGAGTCCCGAATACGGAGAATCGGCAGTTTTATCAGCAGGCCGATCCCCAACCTATTGGAGTTCGAACTAACAGGTACACTGCAGGATCAAAGCCTTCGCTCACTCTACGATCTCCGCAACTTAATTCCCGATTTTTAGAGGTGTAACTTTTTAGCCGCAATCAAGGCAACGAGTGGCCAGACCTTTAGTATGCACAAAGCCGCTTGCTCGCATTTGCAATGAGATAGACGAACGCCGCCAGTAATATGATACTGGGTCCGGTAGGCAGGTTCAGCCAATAGCTGAGCCATAAGCCAAAAAAGACACAACTCGCCGTCAAAGCAATAGAACTCAGCAGCATTTGTCCTAGGCTACGGGCACGCAGAGAAGCAATTGCGGGCGGCAATGTCAGCAATGCTATAACGAGAACAATACCGACCAGCGAAACGAGCGTAACTACGGTCAAAGCCGTGAGCATCAGCAGCAATACATAAACGGCTGAAACATGAACTCCCCGAATCGCCGCAAACTCGGAATCAAAGCAAACGGCCACAATCTGACGATGCCAAAGCAAAAGTACACCACCAATCAGGGCTGCCACACCAGACGCAATCCAGAGGTCGGACGAAGTCACCAGCAGGATATCGCCAAAGAGATAAGCCATACCATCGACATAGCCTGGTGTTTTGGATATAAAGATTAAGCCGATCGCCATGCCACTCACCCAGATGGCACCAATGACTGCATCTTCGCGCTGTTCACTACGCAATGAGACGGCGGCAATGATGGCAGCGGAAAGGACGGCCGCGATCAAAGCACCCAGCATCGGATGCAACCAGCTCCAACCCCAAACCTGTTGCGCATAAAGCGCCACACCGATACCACCCAGGACGGAGTGGGCAATGGCAGCAGCCAAATAACTGATGCGACGCGCCACCACAAAGGTGCCAACCGCACCCAGCGGAATGCTGCCAATCAGTCCGAGCAAGAGTGCATTACGCAAAAACCCGAGGTCTGGATTCCAGAGAGCTTGAATAAAATCAGTGATGGTGCCCCCCATGACTATCGAGGTGTTCGTGGTCGTGCTGGACCAGACGGACATCATGTCCATAAAGCTCTCGAATTCGAGACTCCGTGAGCTCGGTCGTCGGATGGAGATGCACGCAACGATTGACACAAATAACTTTGGGAACAGAGCGCGAAACAAAGGCTAGATCATGCGATACAGTAATGATAGTCAGTTCCTTGCCCAGAGCCTTCAAACTTTTCATAAGCCGGGCTTCCGCAGCCACATCGACGTGAGCAGTGGGCTCATCCAGCAGGATTAATTTAGCCTCTGCCACCAGCGCTCTGGCGATTAGCACCGCTTGGCGTTGCCCGCCAGACAAGCTGGCAAACGCCTGCTTCGCCTGGTCGGCCAGGCCCATTTTTGCGAGTGCGTCCATGGCTGCAACTCGATCCGTCCTGGTAACGAAACCAAGGCTACCTCGATGTAGGCGGCCCATTAAAGCAACATCAAGTGCCGATACAGGGAAGAGCGGATCGAAGTCCATTTGCTGCGGCACATAGCCGACCCGTGCCCGCCCCTGCTGCGAAGGTTCCCCAAAGATACGGATTTGCCCCTGATCCGGAGTGAGTAGCCCGAGCATCAGCTTAAGCAAGGTAGACTTCCCACCGCCGTTTGGGCCCACCACACAGATCGACTCCCCTTCAAAAATATCAAAGTCTGCGTCCTCCACGACCAGGTGCCGCCCATAGCTAAAGGAGACGCCTTCAAAGCAAACCACAGGCTTGCCTTCGTGTCTCGTAGCAGAGCCATCGCCTTGGTGCGTATGGGCTGCCTGACTCATTGCTTAAAGCTATCTTTCAAACGCTGTGCGATTTCCAGCATATTACCGAAGTATTCCTCACTCAAGATATCGAGTGTGACGACTTCGACTTCGAGCGCACGGGCGAGGACATCAGCACTACTGCGGCCAAACTCGGGCTGAGTGAAAATCGCCCCAACCTGATCTGCCTTTGCTGCGGCTACCAATTCGGCAACTTGCCGAGCCGAGGGCGCACTGCCACCCACCTCAATCGAGCGCTGGACCAGCCCGTAACGCTCGGCAAAATGCCCCAGCGAAGGGTGATTGATATAAAAACTGCGCCCCGCGTAGGGGCCGAATTTTTCCTGTAAGCCGGCATCCAAATCTCTCAACTTTTGACTGAGCAAGGCGGCATTAGCAGCAAAGAGCTCGGCCTGCTCTGGTTGTAAGTCACTGAGCGCCACCCTCACCTGCTCAACAAATCCAAGCATCCAGATCGGATCCATCCACACATGAGGATCCTCATCGCCGTGTAAGCAAGCACCATCATGGCTGTGATCATGTGGCACAGCTATGAGGTCAGCAGTTTGCACAAAAACAAGCCGTGGCATAGAGCGTTCGATTCGGCTGAGAATATTTCGTTCCAAGGGCATCCCAATCCCGAAATAAATATCGCTCTGGGCCAGTAGGCCCATTTGTGATGCACTGGGCGAGTACGTTTCCGGGCTTTGCCCCGAGCGCACCATAACAGAGACTTGGGCAGAGTCACCCGCGACTGCCTCGACAAAACTCTTTTGTGGCAAAAGGGTGACCCAAATATTCACGCCCTCCTCCGAATCGTCGGCAGGACTACAAGCGATCATAACAATGACCAAAGGGAATAAGAGAATGGGGAGAAACTTTTGCATACAATTCAATTCTATCAGAGTGATGGAGCTTAAGAACGCGAGGCTAAGTTAAAAAGTTTATGTGCCAAGCAGCTTGCGCAAAAAAAGTTCCCGATGGAGTGGGCTCGGGCCATGCTCCCGGATCGCTGCACGATGGGCCGCCGTGCCATAGCCCTTATGCTGCTCAAAGCCATACTGCGGGTAAGTTTGAGCGAGCCGATGCATTTCACGATCCCTCGCTACTTTAGCTGCAATGCTGGCCATGGCAATCGACAGTGAACGACTGTCCCCCCTGACCAAGCCATGGTGCGTGTAGGGAAAGGGCTTGAGTGGACGACCATCCACCAGCACCTTGACAATAGCGCTTGTAGCTGACTCTGCACCGTGTGCCTGGCTAAAGAGCGGCCCCTCTGCAGCCAAGCAAGGCAAGGCCCATCCACTGGCCCGCTCGGCCAATTGCTCGAGGGCGCGCTGCATGGCGAGGCGGGTTGCCCCGAGAATATTGAGCTGGGTAATCTCTTCGACTGAACTCATGGCCACGGCGAAGTCGATCAAGCCCTCGGATTCCATCACCTCCATGGCTCCCAACTGGGACGCACGCGCCTCCGCTGAGAGCTGCTTTGAATCATTAATTTTAGCACTCTGAGCCAAAGCGACCGGCGAGGCAAAAAATACCTGAGTCACCAAACAGGCCCCCGCCACCACCGGCCCAGCCAGACAACCTCGCCCCGCCTCATCGACACCGATCAGTATTTGCGCAGTGGATAAAGCGTTTTGATCGTAGGTTTGCAATGGGTTCATACTGCAGCATTGGGACGGCTTGCACCGCACACTCCTAATATTTATACCAGCTCGGTTTAGCCGGTGGTTCCAAGCCCTGAGCCTCGTAGGCCGTCTTGAAGTGCATCTTGGCAAACCCGGCCAGCGCATCCGCCCCCTTTTCCTGCACAATTTTCTTGGCCTGTGCCAGCACCCGACCGCTGGCCCCCTTGACCAGTGTCTCGCCTACTTCATCCGAGAGTCGCTTCATTTCCCGCACATAGACCGCACGGGCAACGATCGAGGCTGCGGCGACGACAGGGTCCGACTCTGCCTTGGTTCGGCTGATTAGTTTAAAATCCTTCCGTTCCTTCACATAGGCATCGACCAGTTTTTGTTTCGTGAACTGGTCGAGCAGCCCCCACGGCGCTGGCCGTTCGTCCAGCGCCTGATTGAGCGATTTACCATGATACCAGGCGAGCAGCTTGTTCAGATTGCGATCAAACTTATTGTAGAGCTCGTTATATTTCGGCATCCGGGCGAAGGCCGTCTTAATCACCACACCCTTGGTTTTACGGATTTCCCGGTCGAGCTTGATAATACTACTATCCGTTAGCTTCTTACTATCGGCCACGCCCAGTTCGATCCATTGGCGCACCATCTCACCATCACCCACAACACAGGCGGTGACCAAGGGGCCAAAGAGATCGCCCTTTCCGCTTTCATCGCAGCCTGCATGCAGGGTGAACCACTCCGGATTGTGGACCTCATCGTAGCCGAGTCGCGGATCTCCCGTGATCTCGGCTTCCAGTATGTCCCGCACAAAGTCCTCGGTATTCTTCCCGGAAACGACCAGCTTGCCACTCTGGTAGCCAACCACGTTGACTTTATCCCCCTTGAAGGCAAAAAGTGAATAGGCCACGTCGTAAGGAGCCCAAAGTCCGGAGCTATCTGCCTCCAGCCGGTCGGCCAGCTTATCCATCAACTCATCGCTGAGCTTGATGGTGTACATCGCCTTTTTCTTGGGGCCTTCTTCTTCAACTGGCTTGGACTTCTTCTTAGGCATCGGCTGCTAAATCTAAAATACGCGGCCATCGCAGGCCAGTAAGGCCAGGCAAAGACCTATAGGAAAACTGCCAGCTAGGAATGGGCGCTGGGCAGGTCAAGTTCGACTTCGACATCCTCCGCATAGTCCACACCGGGCAGGCCAAAACCAAAGAGGGAGAGAAAATTCTCCTGATAGGCCGCGTAATCTGATTTTTCCGAGAGCGTCTCGCTACTGATCTCCGGCCAGATCGCGGCCACGGCCTGTTGTATCTCTGGCTCCATTTCCCAGTCGTCGACCCGTATGCGACCAACGCTGTCAAGGCGCAGGTCATCACCGTAGAGTCGCTCATTGAAAAGCCGCACCATCTGCTCGATGCAGTCTTCGTGCGTGCCACGGGCCTTCATCACTTTGAAAAGTATGGAGATATAGAGCGGGACCACGGGAATCGCAGAACTGGCCTGAGTCACGACGGCTTTATTCACGGCGACATAAGCCGCGCAATCGTGCTTTTCCGTGATGGCGGCGGCGGCACGCTCGACGTCTTTCTTCGCCTGGCCGATGGTACCGTTCGTGTAGACCGGCCAAGTTAGCTCAGGGCCTATATACGAATAAGCAACGCTCTTGGCACCCGCAGCGAGCACACCCGCTTGATCGAGTGCATCCATCCAGAGTTCCCAGTCCTCGCCGCCCATGACTTTGACCGTGTGGGCGGTCTCTTCCTCGCTGGCCGGATCGATCGTCACTTCGCAAACCTCGCTCTTATCAGTATCGAGACTTCGATTCGTATAGCTCTCTCCGATCGGCTTGAGCACAGACCGGTAAGTCTCGCCCGTCTTGGGGTCGGTCCGTCGTGGCGAGGCTAAACTATACACGACCAGATCGACCTGACCGAGGTCAGCTTTAATCGTCTCAATCGTCTGCGCCTTAATCTCATCTGAAAAGGCATCGCCATTGATGCTTTTAGCGTAAAGGCCCGCCTCATGAGCGGCCTTCTCAAATGCTACCGAATTATACCAACCGGCACTGGCAGGCTTCCCCTTTTGTGAAGGACGCTCAAAAAAGACACCCAGCGTAGCCGCCTCATGGCTAAAGGCCGAAACGATACGCGACGATAGTCCGTACCCCGTAGAGCTGCCGATCACCAGCACCTTCTTCGGGCCACCTTCACGCTTGGCCGCCTGGGCCACGGCAATTTCCTGCTTAACTTTAGCTTCACAGCCCTTTGGGTGTGCAGTGATACAAACAAATCCTCGAATACGTGGCTTAACAATCATAGGGACTCTCGGTGAGTAGTTTTAAGTGATGAAACAAAGCAGCAAAACAGGGATTAGCCCTGTGGCAACCGGTTAATTCCCAGCCCCCGGATCAGCCCTGGCCGATCCCGCGGGCTTCAAAGCCGATCGCACGCAGCGCCTCGAGATCCAGCAGATTGCGTCCATCGAAAAGGAAGGCTGGCAATTGCATGGTCTCGTAGATTTTCTGGAAATCGAGCGCCTTGAACTCATCCCACTCCGTCAGAATCAAGACCGCATGCGCCCCCTGAGTCGCTTCATAAGCGCTCTGGCAGTATTGCACTCTTTCGTTGTCCGCATCGATACCAAGGTCGCGTTGGATTTGGGCCGACTCCACCTTAGGGTCGTAGATCGCCAGGTTGGCCTGCTCTTCCAGCAGATCCTTACAAATGTAGATCGCGGCCGATTCACGGGTGTCATTGGTATCCTTTTTAAAAGCAAACCCGAGCACCGCGATCTTCTTATCCGAAACCGTATTGAACATAGCTGACAAAATCCGTCGGGAAAAACGTCGCTTCTGATAGTCGTTCATTTCGATCACACTATTCCAGTAGGCGGCTACCTCGGGCAGGCCAAAATGCTCGCACAAATAGACCAGATTAAGGATATCTTTTTGAAAGCACGAGCCACCAAAGCCCACCGAAGACTTGAGAAACTTGGGGCCGATCCGGCTATCCGTTCCTATCGCGTGAGCCACCTCATCGACATTGGCCTCCGTCGCCTCGCAGAGCGCTGAAATCGCATTGATTGACGAAATACGCTGAGCCAGGAAAGCGTTGGCGGTGAGCTTGGAAAGTTCGGACGACCAAATATTGGTCGTCAGCACACGCTCGCGGGGCACCCAGGACGTATACACATCGACCAACTTCTGGATCGCAGCCTTCCCCTCGGGAGTGGGATCTCCGCCGATCAGCACACGGTCCGGTGCCTCCAGGTCGGCCATTGCTGTGCCCTCCGCCAAAAATTCCGGGTTGGAGAGGATTTGAAAACTCCGCCCGTTGGAGTTCGACTCCAGGATGCGTTTCACCGACTCTGCGGTGCGCACCGGCAAGGTCGATTTTTCAACCACGATTTTGTCATCCTGCGCCACCTCGGCGATTTTACGTGCGCATTTTTCGATAAAGCGCAGGTCGGCGGCACGCCCGGCCCCCACACCAAAAGTCTTGGTTGGCGTGTTGACACTCAGAAAGATCATCTCCGCTTCCCGGATGGCCGTATCGACATCAGTCGAGAAAAAGAGGTTTTTTCCACGGGTCGCTTGCACAATAGCATCCAGCCCCGGCTCGAATACGGGGAGCTTGTCCGAATTCCAGGCGTCGATACGAGCCTGATTGATGTCCACCACGGTGACCGTGTGGTTTGGGCACTTGTGTGCAATCATAGCCATCGTGGGGCCGCCAACATAACCTGCTCCGATACAACAAATTTTCATCCGCTTGGTGGTATAGTATGCGGCATGTCTGACAAGGGAATTTTTCGTGCCCGGGCGATTATCAAAAACGCGTAGTGATTAAACGGGTGCATAACAAATTTTTTCTGCTATTCATATTCCCTTTATTTTGCGCTTGAAGGCCTGGGAAGACGGGCGCAATAAGTCGCGCCGGGTCAACGCGTATGAAGCACAGCAGCTGCGCGAAGGCATTGAGGGCCTGGACAGGTTCAAGGAGCTCTCCAGTGAGTATATTGAAGCGACGATCGAGCTGACCAAACAAGGACAGGCAGATGAGGCGGACTCTAAACTTTTTTTTTGCAACCTGTCTGAACACTAGCCCCCAAAAAAACTCGTCTTATCCGGGGAAAGTTCTTTATATTTTACAGCATGCCAGCCGAAGTATTACGCAATCCGGGTGCATTTCAGCCGGTCATCCAGTTTTCCATTCACGCCGATAACAAAGTCGGGCGTCTCAACGAGATTATTCGTCTGCTTGCTGTCCATGAGGTCCATGTGGTGGCCCTCTCCATTCTCGATACCACGGATAGCTCGATCGTGCGCATCATCGTCGATTATCCAGAAGAGGCGCAAAAGCTATTGATTGAGCATCAGTTCTCATACGTTCAGAGCGAGCTGATCGCCGTCGAGCTGAGTAGCGAGGCCGATATAAAAAAGATCACCGGTGCCCTGGTTCAGGCTGAGATTAATATCCACTATATTTACCCCTTCCTGATCCGGCCCAATGGGCGCTACGCCATGGCCATCAGCTTGGAGGATAATGAACTGGCTGCGGACACCCTGACTCGGAGCCAACTCAATGTAATTGGACAAGGCGATATCGCCCGCTAAGCGAGTGAAGCTTCAAACTCCCCAACTGGTTACAGCCTGCAACTTTTCAGTACCGATAGCGATTACTTAGGTGAGCTGCCAAATACGGCTGCGATAACCAAACCAAGAAATGCTATCATGAAAACAAAATCTGTTTACCTCGCCGGTCTGTGCGCCGTTTTAATACCACTCGCCCTCCATTCCCAGCCACAGGGAAATCCCGGACAAAAAGCCGGTCAGGCTATGAGTCCTGAGGCTGCCTTCGCACGCCTGGATACCGACCAAAGCGGAACCCTGACCAAGGAAGAACTCAAGGGTCGCCTGGTCGAGCGCTTTGATGCTCTGGATGCGGACGGCGATGGAGTCATCACAATAGAAGAGTTCACGGCGGGCCGGGCCAAAGCCCGCGGGCAAATGCAAGCCAAGGCAGGACTCTGGCAAGCAGCTGATACCGACGGCAATGGCGCAATCTCCATCGATGAAGCATCCGCAGCGGGCATGGAACGCCTCGTCGAAAACTTCGACGCTATTGATGCGAACGGAGATGGTGAAATTACCCGTCGGGAAATGATGGCATTCAGGCAGGCCAATAAAAAGAATAAAAGTCCGCGTAACTAAGCCCAAGGCCCATAGCCCTAATAAAAGCCCGGCCCGCGTAGAGCGGCCGGGCTTTTTCTTTGCATTTCTTCAAAGGCCTTGTTTCATACCGCCCCGACCCGCTTCGCTCAGCATCCACCTCCGCCAAGGCTTCCGTCTTCGCTCTTCGAGCTTCGCCGGACAAGTCGGCGGACAAGTCCCGTATCTCGCATCACGTATCCCGTATCCCGTATCCCGTATCCCGTATC
>REBV01000211.1 GCA_007692545.1 Puniceicoccaceae bacterium | reverse complement strand
AAGCTGCCCCTGAGTCAGCGGTAGCTGCTCAGGGGTAGGTTTTCAGAAGCCCCCTTTAGTAAATCTGTCGGGTTTGGAAAAATTTTGAGTGCCTCAGAGTCCTGAATGAGCTGGCGACTATTTTTCAAACTCAGTAAAAAAAGTTTTCATACGAACTCATCGAGACCTTCGAGGCCGCGGGCTACGACGTGCGCAAGGGTTTTGAATGCTGCCAACTACGGGGTGCCTCAGGATCGCCAACGTCTCTTTCTGCTTGGTGCGAAAAAGGGATTGAAAGTGCCCCGCTATCCTGAGGCGACCACTGTGCAACCGGGCAAACATTCGGATTTGCTCAATAAGGTCGGACCGACCTGCTTTGATGCGCTTGACGATTTGTCTGATGCGGATCTACCTCAAGGTTGGCTTGCCGCCATCCATCGGGCAATTCAGATGCGCGGCATACAAATATGGGGACCTCCATCCCAGAAAAGCTTGTAGAGATTTGCTCAAGAAGCTCCATTTCGCTCTTTGAATATGACCTGGGATTGGTGGTCACGATCCAGACACCATTTTCTTTTACTTCAGTTGTTTGTTTGCTCACAAAGGCTTTAAATTCCTCCAGTGAGGTCAAAAATGGTTCCTTCTTTTCGGGAGCTAAATGTGGGGCGAAACTTACAGTAAAGCCACCTTGCTTCCCTGAAATCTTCGCAATCCTATCCGGCAACATGTGCATCGATATGCCCTTGCTCCTGTCGGGTTCAGCAAATAGTGAAGTCGAAAAAAATAATGCCAAGGCGAGAATGGTGATTAGGCTTATTTTCATTTTTTGTAGATCGTCAAAGTGATGGCGCACCCACTAGCGGGAGCCAACGTTACTCGCGAGGTTAGGGTTGAAATCAGGTGGAAACATCGAAAACAGAGGGGCTAGTGGGTGTTGCCATGCACGTCTTGTTGTAAAGGGTAGAAGTCGATCCTGTGAGTTCAAATGACCGGGGTTTCTGTTGGTAAGGTTGATACCCATGAGTTGGATTCCTTTTCCTGCAGAGGTCGAATTTAAAATTTGCAACCAGGCTGGTTTTTGACTAGGGTTTTCGAGAAAGTTTGATCAGGTTCAATTTTCAGTTGGGTCGCTAGCTGTAGCGTGCGTGCATGGCGGCGAGGGGGAAGTTTTTGCCGGGGCAGATGGTTTGTTCGCCGCGCAGGTCGCGGTGGCCGGCGAATTCCCGGGCACCGGGGATCACTTCGTCCCGGAGCCAGTCCATAAGTTGGACAAAGGCATCCAGCTGGCGCCTGCTGGGGTGCTCGATTTCAAAATTGCCGACGAGGCAGATGCCGATGGCTGTGAGGTTGATCTGGTAGCTTCTGACGTGGCCACCGAGTAGCTGGTTGCGCCAGCGGGGGCCGACCTCGATCTCGCCATCTCCGGAGTCGATTCCGTTGCCGATGATAAAGTGGTAGGCGAGGCCGTTTTGCATATTGCGGCGGCGGTGGGCGCGATCGTAGATAGCGGCGTTTCCGTGTTTGATGGCGCTGTGGTGGACGACGATGCGCCTCCAATTATCCCGGCGCACGCTGATGCGGGCCGTCTCACTGCGGACCCGGCTGAGGTAGTTTTCGTCAGCGACCGTGCCGGGGATGCGCAAGGGCTGCCCGATGCGGATGACATCGCTTTGGAGATTGTTGGTGCGTTTCAGGGCGGCGACACTGGTGCCATGGATCAGGGCGATACTGCCCAGCGTGTCGCCTGCTTTGACGATGTAAGTGTGCAGATTGGGTGGGGGTGTGTTGCCTGTTGCAGCGGTCCCGACATCGGGTATGGTCAATTTCTGTCCGACGCGGATGAGATCGCTATTCAAGTTATTGGCCCGGCGCAAGTCAGGGGTGCTCACTCCGTGGCGCAAGGCGATATGCCCGAGCGTGTCGCCAGCCTGCACGGTGTAGGTCGTGCGTGCCCCAGCCAGACTCGGGTAGGCGAGGCTCCCCAGGGCAAGGAGGCTGGCTTGTTTTGCAAAATCTCGACGGGAGCAATTCATACGGTGATGAGCAATAGACCTAAAGGTGCAGAGTTTGTGCCCGATGTAAAGCACAGGCCGTTGCATCCTGGAGACAAAAGGCTCGCACTCCGGCGACTGAATCCGCAGGTTGGTGGGGTGAGTTTTGTTTCTATCCTTATCGTTGTATTAGTCGGCTACCTGATTGGCTCGGTCAGTTTTGCCGTGATTATCGCGCGGAGTCAGGGGGTGGATATTTTCAAAGTGGGCAGCGGTAATCCCGGCGCGACCAATGTCAAACGAGCCTTGGGTAAAAAGTGGGGCAACCTGACCTTTGCCCTGGATGCGCTGAAAGGCTTTGCGGCGGCGGGTTGGCCGCTGATTGCTTATGGTGGGGATGATCGGCTGGCTGTGATCGGACTGATCGCGGCGATTCTTGGACACAGCTTTTCGGTATTTCTCAAGTTTCGTGGGGGTAAGGGCGTGGCCACCGCCATCGGTGGCCTGCTGGCGCTGATGTGGCCGGTCCTGCTGATCGGGCTGGCGGTTTGGCTGGTGGCTTTTTATACCTCCAAGGTCGTGGCGCTGGCGTCGATCCTCTTTGCGCTGAGTCTGCCTATTGCGGCTTATTTTTTCTATGGCACGCAGGACCCCCGCTTTTATCTGGGGGCCGTCTTAGCAGTGCTGATTGTCGTGCGTCACCGATCCAATATCGCACGAATGTTTTCCGGTCAGGAAAATCGGTTTTAGGCTGTGGGCTCCAGTGCCACATCATGTTTTTTGTAGTGTTCCCGGATGCGGCGGACTTCGATTTTCATGAGCAGGGAAATGATGAGGGCCACGATGAAGGCAGCGCCGAAGACGTAGAGACTCTGTTGGTAGCTCCCGGTCTTTTCATAGACGTAGGCGTTGAGGGTGGGCCCCGCGATGCCGGCCAGTGACCAGGCGGTCAGGATGAAGCCGTGGATCGTGGGCATCTCTTTGATACCGAAAAGATCGCTGATGTAGGCGGGGATACTGGCGAAGCCACCGCCGTAGCAGGTCAGGATGATGAAGGTGACGACCATGAAGGCGATGGGCGCATGCGTCAGGTGTGCCAGCAGGGGGAAGGCTATGATCTGGATGGCAAAAAAGGCGACGTAGGTATTGGCCCGGCCAATGTAGTCGGAGAGTGAGGCCCAGATGATGCGCCCGAGTCCGTTGAAGAGGGAGATCCCCATGACCAGCAGGCTGGCCATGGCTACGGGGAGACGCACCATTTCATAGCCCATTTTTTTGGCCGTGGCGATGACTGCGATGCCGCAGGCCACGTTGATAAAGAGCATCAGCCAGAGTCCGTAGAAACCGGGGGTGCGGAGTGCCTGATAGGCCGTCATTTCACCGGCGGGTGATTGTGCCGGGGATTTGGCTGTTTTTGCCTGCGCGGCGAATTGCCGGGCATAGTCGGCGGGCGGCGGGCTGATATAGAGGGCACTCGGCACCATCACAGCGGCATAGAGGATACCCAGGACGAGGAAGGCCAAAGCGATGGAGCGTTGATCGTAGATTAGGACGCTGCGGTAGGATTGAGTGGCGGCCAGCAGCTCCGAGTATTCGGCAGTCTCGGTTGCTTCGGCGCTAAACAGCGCATCGGCACGTGCAGTCTGTGCTCTGAAGGTATCCAGATCGGGTGCGCCTGCGAGCAGGGCGGCTGCCGCTTGCGGGTCTTCCTGCCAGAGCTGATTGTATTGGAAGCTGCTGGTCTCGTGGTGCAGGACGACTTCGGCTTGGGGCGGGACAATCTGGTCGATTAGTTGCGCGCAGATGAGACCGCCGAAGCCGAAGCCCATGATGGCCAGTCCTGTTGCCAGGCCCCGCCGATCGGGAAACCATTTGACGAGGGTGGAGACGGGTGAGATGTAGCCGACGCCCAAGCCGACACCGGAGACCACCCCGAAAAAGAGGTAAAAGAGGGGCAGGCTTTGCCACCAGCAGGCAGCGGCCGAGCCGATCAAGCCGGTGGAGAACAAGGCAGCGGACAGCAGTGCGGCCTTGGAGGCACCCTTGCGCTCGACGAAGCGGCCCAGAAAGGCGGCCGAAATACCGAGAAAAAAGATGGCAATGCTGAAAGCCATCGATGTCTCGGTGGACGACCAGCCGAAGGTATTCTCCAGCGGCATCTGCCAGGCACTGTAGGCATAGATCGAGCCGATCGAGACGTGAATCCCAACGGCTGATGCGGCAATAAACCAGCGGTTTTTCATGGAGCCACTCTCGCTCCACCCTTAGAAGGCGTCGACACCATATTTAGCAAAGATTTCACGGGCGCGAGCGATCTGACTTTCGGTGGGTGCCGGTGTGCGGCCAAGCTGGTAGGGTAGGCCTGCGCGCTTGTATTTGTCCTCGCCCATCTTGTGGAAGGGCAGGATCTCGACGCGTGCCACATTGCTAAGACCTGCGACGAATTCGGCCAAGCCTTCGATATTTTTTTCGTTGTCCGTTAAGCCAGGCACCAGGACGAAGCGGATCCAGACCTGGTTGCCCCTAGCTTCGAGACGCTTGGCAAATTTCAGGGTCTGATCGACACAGACACCGGTGACTATCTTATGCGTCATCGGGCTAAAGCTTTTGATGTCGAGCAGGACGAGGTCCGTCAGGTCAAGCAGGGCATCGCTGGCTTTTTGGCCGACAAAGCCGGAGGTATCGAGGGTGGTGTGGATGCCAGCCTCTTTGGCCAGGGCAAACAGGGCGTGGACGAAGTCCGGCTGCATGAGTGGCTCGCCGCCGGAGATGGTGAGGCCACCCTTGCGGATGAAGGACTTGTATTTGAGCACTTCGGTAAAGGCGGCTTCGGCGCTGCGGGTCTCCCCGCAGGGTTTGCCCTGTGCATCGGGATTGTGGCAATACTGGCAACGCAGGGGACAGCCGTGCAGGAAAAGCACGTAGCGCAGGCCGGGGCCGTCGACGGTGCCACAGGTTTCGACGCTGTGGACGAAGCCCATGGTCTGCGGTGTGGGGGCGCTGGTGGTGGCCGGTATGGAGTTGCCAGTGGGCGCTCCGGCGGGTGGTTCGAGTGTGGCGATCATAGTGTTCCTTAAATGTGGTCGTGGAAGGTGCGTGTGATAACGTCCATTTGCTGAGCCCGGCTCAGTTTGACGAAGTTGACGGCGTAGCCGGAAACGCGGACGGTGAGCTGGGGATACTTTTCCGGGTGTTCCATCGCATCCATCAGGGTTTCCTTTTCGAATACGTTGACGTTAATATGGTGTCCGGATTCGGCGAAATACGCATCGAGTATATCGCCGAGGTTGGCGACTTGTTCGGAGGACGTTTTACCCAGAGCTTTTGGCACGATAGAGAAGGTGTAGGAGATGCCATCCTGTGCGTGCTCGTAGGGTAGCTTGGCCACCGAGGCCATCGAGGCAATGGCTCCCAGCTTGTCGCGGCCATGCATCGGATTGGCTCCGGGGGCAAAGGGCTCACCAGCCTTCCGGCCATCGGGCGTGCCGCCGGTTTTCGTGCCATAGACCACGTTTGAGGTGATGGTGAGCACCGATTGGGTGGGCACGGCGTTGCGATAGGTCGGCTGCACGCGCACTTTACTCATGAAGCGCTCGACCAGTTCGTTGGCGATGGCGTCGACGCGATCATCGTTATTTCCGAAGGCCGGGTAGTCGCCGATGACTTCGTAATCAACAGCCAGACCGTCGGTGTTGCGGATGACTTTTACCTGAGCGTACTTCACGGCCGAAAGCGAATCGGCGGCGACAGAGAGCCCGGCTATGCCGCAAGCCATGGTACGGAGGATGACTGGATCGTGCAGTGCCATCATGATGTTCTCGGCACAGTATTTGTCGTGCATGTAGTGGATGATGTTGAGCGCCTTGACGTAGGTGCCAGCCAGCCAGTCCATGGTGCGATCAAAGCGCTCCAGCAGGTCATCGTATTCCAGATAGTCGCCGGTGAAGGCGGCACTCTCCGGTGCGATTTGTTCGCCACTCTTTTCGTCTTTGCCGCCGTTGATGGCATAGAGCATGGCTTTGGCGAGATTGGCCCGCGCGCCGAAAAACTGCATCTGCTTGCCGATCCGCATGGCGGAGACGCAGCAGGCGATGCCGTAGTCGTCACCCCAATACTGGCGCATGAGGTCGTCGTTCTCATATTGAATCGAGCTGGTTTCGATCGATACCTTGGCGCAGAAATCCTTAAAGCCCTGGGGCAGTTTGTCCGACCAGAGCACAGTGAGGTTTGGCTCGGGGGCCGGGCCCAGGTTGTAGAGAGTTTGCAGGACGCGGAAGCTGGACTTGGTCACCAGTGTGCGCCCGTCTTCGCCCATGCCACCGATGCTCTCGGTCACCCAGGTGGGGTCGCCGGAGAAGAGTTCGTCGTAGTCTGTCGTGCGAATGAAGCGGACGATCCGCATCTTCATGACGAGGTGATCGATGATTTCCTGCGCAGCCTCTTCCGTGATCGTGCCTTCGGCGAAGTCGCGTTCGAAATAAATATCGAAGAAAGTGGCCGTGCGCCCGAAAGACATGGCCGCTCCGTTTTGATCTTTGACCGCGCCGAGATAGCCAAAGTAAGTCCACTGCACGGCCTCGCGTCCGTTGCGGGCAGGCTGGGAAATGTCGAACTCGTAGGCGGCGGCCATTTTCTTAAGATCCTTGAGTGCAGTGATCTGGTCCTGCGTCTCTTCGCGATCACGCACCCAGTCCTCGCTGAAGCTTTCGTTTTGGGTGTCGAGCAGGAGCTGCTGCTTATCTGCAATCAGCCGGTCGACTCCGTAGAGGGCGACACGGCGGTAGTCACCGATGATGCGGCCGCGGCCATAGCCGTCGGGGAGCCCGGTGACGATGCCGGCCGAGCGGGCCTTGCGGATGTCGTCGGTGTAGCAGGCGAAGACCCCATCATTGTGGGTCTTGCGGTGCCTGGCGAAAATATCGGCGGTGGCCGAGTCCATCTCACGGCCGTGGGCTTGCAGTGCTTTTTGTGCGATCCGCACGCCTCCGTAGGGAAGCATCGCCCGTTTCAGGGGCTTGTCCGTTTGCACGCCGACGATCGTCTCCAATTCTTTGTGGATGTAGCCCGAGCCATGTGAGGCGACGGCACCGACTACTTTGGTATCGGCGTCGAGCACGCCGCCTGCCTCGCGTTCAGCCTCAAGCAGTAGCTTGAGCTCATCCCAAAGATGCCGGGTCTTCGTGGTCGAACCTTTTAAAAAAGCGTAGTCGCCAGTGTAGGGGCGATAATTTTTCTGGATAAAATCCCGAACATCAATCTGCTCTTGCCAGGTGCCGGCCTGGAATCCCCGCCAGGCCGTGGCCGGTGCAGATGCATTAACCGCGTTCTGAGTCGTTTCTTTTTTAGTTTTCATGTTTACTACCCGGACAGCCGTTGGAATTTAATCAATAAGATGATTTAATTCTGTCACTATAATTAGGAAGTAAATCTAATCGATAAAAATATAAATAAGCCCTGCTGAAATTAGGAATGGTGATGCCATCAATTAGGCGACCTCAAAGACAGCTTGGATTTCGACCGTGGTATCTTTGGGGAGTCCGGTCACCGCGACGGCGGCGCGGGTGTGGCGGCCGCGTTCACCGAGGATCTCGACCAGGGTATCGGAGGCACCGTTGATCACGGCCGGGCTATCGGCGAAGCCGGGCACTCCATTGACGAAGCCGTTGAGCTGGACGATACGTTGCACCCGATCCAGATCGCCAAGGTGGCCCTTGGCCACGGCCAGCAGGTTGAGGGCGCACACCCGAGCGGCTGCCTGCCCGTAGGCGATGTCGCGCGTCTCACCGATTTTGCCGGTGTGGGTCATGACGCCATCGACCAGGCAAATGGCACCGGAAAGGTAGAGCAGCGAGCCGACTTGCATGCAGGCGACGTAGTTTCCGGCAGGGGCCGGGGCGCTGGGGAGTTGGATGCCGAGTTCGGCGAGGCGTTGATCTGTTTGACTCATCCGGCAAAGATCGAATGCCTGTATCGAAAGGTCGAACTCAGAATTGCACCCAATTGCTAAAATTACGCCTTTCAGCTGTTGACAACCAACCATATAGCTGGTTGGTTGTATGAGTGGAAAGTATTGGTATTTTTGAAGCAAAAACGAAATTCCCCGGAATCTGTAATCAGGTTGTCCGTAGTGGTTCGCCGGTCTTAGTCTCGCGTCGGGGCAAGCCTTTGGTGGTGATTAGCCCTGTTCCCGCTGCTGTGCGACAAGAACGGGGTGGTATTGCTGACGATTGGGCCGCCTGGGCGCAGGCGCACACTCAAAGCGGGGACGATGAGTTCCCGGAGGTCTGGAAACTTCGCCACGACCGTCAAAACCACCCGTTTGAAGAATAGGCGTGCGCTTCTTACTCGACACTTCGGTCTATTCACAAGCTCTCCGGGGGAAGCCGTTGCTGACTGCTTTGCGTCGCTGGCAAGCGGCCGGCGATAGTCAATGCGCCATCGCTGCTGTGACCGCGGGCGAAATCGAATGGGGCCTGCATTACGAAGACAATCCCCAGCGTTGGAATAAGTATGAGGCACTCTTAGAAAACCGGCTCAAAATTCTTCAGACGACACAAGCTGTTTGGTCCGTTTTCGCGAAGATGAAGGCGCGCCAGCGGTGCTTGGGTGAGCCGATCAGCGATTTGGTTCTTTTAATTGCGGCAACTGCAAAAGTTCATGACTTGACCGTAGCCACCCTGAATGTGAATGATTTTTCGAGAATTGAGGGTCTGGTTTGGGAGAATTGGAGTCTTTGATTGGACGTATTTATTTCTAAGTCTGAGAGGGTGGTTCCAGGCGTTTCGCCAGCTCTTGCCAGTGTTGGATGGGCAGTTCCTCGGGGCGAATGGTGGGGCTGATGCCGCTGTCCAGAAGCTGTTCGAACCAGGCGGCTGCTTGCGGCTCGGGGTCGCGCTTGCAGAGGGCACCGAGTTGCTTGCGGCGCTGGGTGAATATGCGGCGGATACAGTCACGGGCTGCGGCACTGAAACGAATCGCTTCCGGTTTGCGGTCGAGACGGAGCAATACGGAGTCGACTTTGGGTGCAGGGTGGAAGCACTGCGCCGCCACGTGGTGCTTGCTGTGCAGCTCGTAGGCAGATTGCAGAAAGATGGAAATGGCACCGAAAGTCTTGTGCCCGTGGGTCGCCGCGTAGCGCTCTGCCGCTTCTTTTTGCAACATCAGGACCATGCGCACCGGGAGTTCGCCGGTCAATACGGCTTCCATCCATGGGCTCGAGACGGCGTAGGGCAAGTTGGCGACGATTTTGAAACTACTGGCGGCAAGCTCTGGCGGCAAGTTGGCCAGGGGCGCATCCAGGCAGTCACCTTCGGTGAGGTGGAGGTGGGGTTGAATCTGGAGTGGGCGTGCCCCCACCCGCCCCCCCCGGGGGGGGGGGGGGGGGGGGGGGGGGGTGGCGTGGGGGCGCCCCCGCGGGGGGGGGGG